>CAKZYM010000946.1 GCA_937884685.1 uncultured Calothrix sp. | reverse complement strand
GTCGATTTTTAGGTAATTTTGCAAAAACTAATTCAAATCTTCCTAACTTTGGTACTTCTTTTTCTATTAAGATGAATCGGCTAGAAAAGTTTATTTATAAATTCAGACCGCTATTTCTGCTACCAAAATTTCTTCCTATAATAAACGAGCTTAATAAAATTCGCAGTCAATGTTGTAATTCCCAAAAATTACCCGCTATTTATACTAAACATCTAATTCTTGTTGGTACAGTTTTTGGTATTGAGATACCACGTCCCATACCCCCATTAGTAAAAATGGTCGGACCAATTTTTCCAAAAACTATTGCCCCCCTCACTCCTTCTCTAAAACAATGGTTAGAAGCAGGTGAACAAGATGCTGTAGTTGTATATATCGCTTTCGGTACTCTAGCAACTTTAGAAGCATGGCAAATAAAAGCATTGGTAGAAGGATTAACTAATGCTAAATATCGGGTACTTTGGTCTATTCCTGAAAATCAACAACATATTTTTCCTAAATTACCAGATTCTTTTCGGATTGAATCTTTTGTTCCCCAACAAGCAGTTCTTTCCCATCGGTCAGTTCGCGTTTTTATTAGTCATTGTGGAATGAATAGCATAAATGAAGCTCTATCTTGTGGAAAACCGATATTAGGATTACCATTTTTTGGAGACCAGTTTTACAACGCTGCACGGATAGTAGATTTAGGAGTAGCCTTAAAATTGAATAAGGAAAATTTTCAAAGTTCCGAAGTGAGTGAAAAAGTCGATTCACTTCTCAGCAATCAAACTTATAAAGATAAAGCAAATAAAATGTCAGAAATCATTAAAACTACTGGTGGAAGGGAATTAGCCGCAGATATTGTTGAAACTACCCTTGCTGTGGGAATTAATCATCTAGACCCAGAAAAAATTTATATTCATTAAAACAACTTTTACCAAACCGAATGCAAACCCAAAGTATATAAAAAGCTCTTAATTACTCCAAATATACCTTTGATTTGATAAGCAAATTGAACTCGAATCAACCACACTTCTAAATGCTGTTTAGGAATATAAATAAATAAGCATTTGAGCATTGTAGATATTCCTTGGGTTACGTAAGTAACGTATAGAGCATCCAGCCAACTTTTGAGAAACTTAGAACAATCTTTGCCCATATGTAACACGGGTTGACTATTCCAAGGCTCAAAAGCTAAGAATTTTTTTGAAAAATCTCGGTATGGACGAACAAACATTTTGCCATTTTCATTTAATAAACAAGCAGCAAAGCTAAAACTACTGTTACTAATACCCACGATATCGCATTTGCTTAAAGTAAAAAAATCAATATAAAATTCAACTTCTAAATCTTTCATTCTTTCTGGTAATTGTACATCCAAATCTTTCCATGTGACAGGAGAAAATCGTTTGAAGTCGTCAACAATACTTTCTAAATCATCACTACATAGAAATAGAATTGGGTCTTCAAGTTCGTTCCAAATACTATCTAACCATTCACACCACCATTTTGAAGGAACAACAAACGTATAACGAGACAAGGATTGTGTAATGTAATCCCCTCGTCGAATATGAATCCCGACTATTGTTTTACCTTTAGAACGAAGAATATTTAAACCACCGTGACAAGCAGATTTAAGGTCATCTACAGGTTCAAACAACGACCGAAAGTATTCCTTATATGGTCTCAGAAATTGAGTATGGACTTGAAAGTAACCCCACAAATCGCAATTCACCAGGTCTTTGTCTAAAACTTCTACTCCCACACGAGTACTTGGTAAACCTGCGAGTTTTTCAATGTAAGGGATAAATTCTGGAACCAAATCGAACATATTTTTTTGCAATTCCCAACTTTCAATTGCAGGAGGTAATTTTTGGGAAATTTTCGCATCATTATGTCCAAATAAAGTTTGACCAATCCAAGCTGGACATTCTACTTTTGCTCCACTTTTTTCGGCACAGATTCTTAAAAAAGCATACTGGAAAAGCTGGTTCCCAAATCTTCCCAATTTTCCAATGGAGGACATGGTTAAAACTGGTTCAGATGTATTTTCTTTAATTGTGGAAGATAAGGTTTCATCAGCATCTTTTTTGAATCCATCAAAAACGCTAAATACGCTTTCTGTTTCGCTCTTGGAAGTATATTTGGAATTTGCTGCTACTTTTGTTGAATTATTTTCATCACTCATATCTAAGACTCCCTTATCTTAAGAACCAGAGAGAACTAATTACACATACTGTTTTCCTGTTCCCTATTACCTATTCCCAACCTTCAGCAGTGAATTTAATTTTGTCCAACTACTTGTTCATTTGTCGAAGCTAAAACCGGTTCCCTAGTAGACACTGCTTGCTCGATAATATCGACAGCTTTCTTTACTCCACCAGCTTGCTTAATCCCCTCTTGCAAACGCAAAGCATTTTTTTTGTAAGAATCTTCTATTAATACCTGTTTAACAGCCTTCTGTAGCTTTTCCACACTCAATTTTTTAAGAGGTACAACCTCACCTGCTCCCGTCCAAGCTATCCTGGCTGCAATTCCTGGTTGGTCGTTAGCAACAGGAATTGCGACCATCGGTACTCCATTAGTTAAACTTTCCAAAACTGTATTCATCCCTCCATGAGTAATAACCAAAGTTGCTTTTTGTAAAAGTTCTAATTGTGGAGCATAACTCACAACTAAGGGATTTCCTGGTAACTTTGGTAGCGATTCTGGAGTAGCGGAACCACCAAGAGTAATTACTAATTGAGCATCTAAATCCTCACAAGCTGAAGCAATTTTGTCAAAAACATCAATTAAACGATTTTGCAAAGTCCCCATCGAAGCATAAATTAGAGGTTGTCCGGTTAATTTTTCCCAAGGAAAAGCGACTGGTTCTCGCTTAGCTGAATAATGATAAGGGCCTGTAAAATGAAACCACTTTGGTAAAGTTTTTCTGGGATATTCTAATTCAGCAGGTTGATGACTAATTTGAGCCAATGTGGAATAAAGACTGTTTACACTCGAATCCAAAGGTAAATTCCATTTCTGACGATACTCTACTAACACGTCATATCTTGGTTTAACAACTCGATTGAGTATCTCATAACCCAGCTTATTGCGTAAACGTCCTGTAAGGGTAGGTTTATACTCCCACGTAGTACTAAAAGGAGCAATATCAGGGTCTCTATTTAATACGACAGTACTACAGACAGTAATAAATGGAATGCCTATAAATTCAGCTACTGTCCCTCCTTCTGAAGAAGTCTGGTCTACTAAGAGTGCTTCTATTCCATTTTCTTTAATTACTTCCGGAGCATCTCTAAGAACGCTGATTGCTGTTTTCTTGAATAATTCAATAGTGTATTTTAATGCTGCTAAACCGCTGAGTTGACCCAGTTGTGCAAGACATTCTTTAAAACTTCCTAAAGGAAATATATCCTCACCAATTGCTTTAAATTCCAATCCTGCTGCAATGGTTTTTTCTTGAGCATCGAGGAATGAAATTTAAGTTACTCTGTGACCTCGACGAATTATTTCTATCCCTAAAGGAAAGAAAGTATTGAGGTGTCCGGATTCAGCAGGACAAATAATACCAAAATGAGTCATT
>CAKZYM010000945.1 GCA_937884685.1 uncultured Calothrix sp. | reverse complement strand
TAGGAGTTAGGAGTTAATAACTCACTGTTCACTGTTCACTGTTCACTGTTCACTGTTCACTGTTCACTGTTCACTGATAACTGATAACTGATAACTGATGATTATTAATCCTGAAGAAGTTCCGATTCAGAATAGTACAAATTATCCTGATGAGTTTAAATCGATAGTTGCTGGAAGATTTCGTCAGCGTTTGGGAAATTTTGCTGGTTTAACAAACTTTGGTGTTAATCTGGTTAAATTAACTCCTGGTAGTGCTTCTGCACTAAGACATTGGCATTCGTCTCAAGATGAATTTATTTATATTGTAGAAGGTGAATTGACATTAATCACTGATGCGGTCGAAGAAATTTTGACACCGGGAATGGCTGCTGGTTTTCCTAAAAATGAAGCGAACGGACATCATTTGGTAAATCGTTCAAATCAAGATGCAGTTTATTTAGAAGTGGGAGATAGAAGCAAGAATGATACTGCTTATTATCCCGATGAAGATTTAATTGCAAAACCTGGGGATGATGGGAAATCTATAGTTTTTACTCGTAAAGATGGTACGGTATATGATTAATCATCCAGTCTTACTTTTCTTCTGCTTCTAACAAATAGTTGTAGCCTATTGAGTAGTATTTGATTCATTTTAGTAAACATCAGAGTTGCAACTAAAGCTACAAATAAACCACCAGTAGTGCTTATTAAAATTGACCTACCGAAGTGATACCAATTATTATTAGCTATGCAATTTTTATTAGTTGTGCAATTTTTATTAGCTGTGCAATTTTTATTAGTTGTGCAATTTTCATCCGGTATTGCAGAAGCTTCATAACTAGAGGCTAAATTACCTGCAACTGTTCCAGCAGCAGCGAGACCGATACTTAAACCAGTAATTCGAGCTTGTAATTCTCTTTCTCTACGTGCTTGCTCGATTGCAAGTTGACTTTTAATTGAGTCAATACCATTGTTTATCAAACTAGCATCAAGTTGGAAAAACTGAACCGTAGCAGCAACTCTTTTTTGAAAAGGACTACAAGCTCTTTCGGTAAACATTTCCAAAAATGATAAATCTTCGTTTGGAAAATCACTTTTTATTTCATGAATTTTGTCAGAGTAATTTTGATAGTAATCAACAATTATATTTTGATATTCTTTGATAAAACGTATTTTTTCAGCATATTCATCTAATAAGTTAGGCAACCTTACTAATAATTCGTGCAAAGTCTTTAAGTCTAATTCACTATCGTTAAATTCTTGACTTTTCCTAATGTCTAATTGTATATCTCTCGATTTATTTTTGCCATCTTTTTCAATTTTTCTTACTTGTCTGTAAGCGTGAATAATCTTGTTTCTAAATAAAAATAAGTCTAACAACTGTGAATAATTTTTATTCAGTTTATCTTCTGAATCATCATCTCCAATAAAACAAATAATAATATGATTATAGCTTTTAGATGCTCTAATAATTCCATACTCAAATACGGATGAACCAAATAAATTCCCAGAACGATTAAATGGAGGTTTTCTGAAAGTACCTGGAAATAAAGATTCAATATACTTATCAGCAATATTTTTAAGTTTTACTTTGTCTCTCTTTTGTTTTAATTGCTGTCTTTTTTCTAGCTTAATAGTAACCAGTAAAGTTTGACCAATAAAATATTCATTCTTCTGATTAATATCTAATATTAGACAATTATTCGGATTCGCTAATGCAATATCTGAACTATTAATTGGTTTAGTCGTTTCATTTGTAGGATTAATCAGTTGAAAACCAATACCATAGCTATCGTATATTTGTACGGGATAGATGATAGAAGTTTTTCTGTTTGAATCTATCTTTTCACCATTTTTATCAGTAAAAAATCCATGATGCTGTACGTATATTGGATGATAATCATCTGTGTTCGAGAAATATCTGTTTAAATTAGCCCAAGGTTCTTCGTGTTTATTCTCCAAATGAAGATGTTCTTCAATGCTGAACTCAAATTCGGGTTTTAAAGTTTTAGCAACTAGCTCATCACATTTATCCCACAACCAATGTTGTTGATAGTCACCCAAACTATCAACTTTTTCGCTGAGATAATAAGCAAATAAATGAATATTGTGAGTATGAAATTTAAAGTCCATGTATTTCTCCTATGATTGACAGTTGCTACTCCTAGTTCTGAAAACCAATCTATAAATGAATATATTTATTATTACTTAGGTTTTTACCTGATGTGTGTATATTGAACAACCTATTATATGAAGTATCAAGAAAAATCTGATTTATTGATACATAAAAATAGTTGAATATAAATTTATTCCTAATATAAATTAAGCGATATTATATATTTTTAAAAATGATGAAATATTCTTTCAGTATATAAATCAAAAATCTGTTGCTCTAACAATTTAGGATACAAAATTTTTGTTTATAGCTGTATATAGTATGCGGTCATGTATTTATCAAAAGCTTTAAATATTTTTATAGCACTTTAAATGCGGATGAACCTAACTGTCAAGCTTAATCCTCAACCATCTACAATATTAAAAGTATCATCCAATTTAAATCAAAAATTCAAAATCAAAAATAAAAATGACTTACCCAACAGCACCTTGGAATCTCAAAGGTTATGCAATTCTCACTCTACAACTAGTTGATATCGAACAAGCTTCTAAGTTTATCCCCTCGGAATTAGAAATAATCCCGCTATTACCGGGAAAAACTTTAGGAGGTATCTATATATCTTCCTATGAAAGCGGTTCGCTATTAGAATATAACGAATTAATAGTAGTTCCAGGATTTGTAAAATACCAAGAAAAAATCGGGGCTTGGATTTCTCATATCTACGTTGATAATCTAGATTCTGTAGCTGGAGGAAGAGAAATTTGGGGTTTACCTAAAGAAATGGCGGAATTCTCGTGGAATCAAGATAGTGTAAGAGTTAGCCAGAATAATCTTGAATTATGCAATCTCAATTATAAGAAAGGCTTATTCAATTTTTCTACTTGGTGGAAGCAAGAGTTAAGTGGTGGTAGCTTTGGTGGTTTGGATTGTGAATTACTTTATTTTGAAAATATATTTAAAACCCAAGCTGCTTTACTTAAAGGTAATTTAGAAATTCCTCAACAAAGTCCCTTTGCTTCGCTTAAATTAGATAAACCAGTGTTTACTGTCAATTTACAAAAGCTAGAATTAATCGCTGGTGTTCCTCAAGTTGTCGGAGCGAAGTCTCCTCAATTAACTTATAATCGATAATTGCATCAAATCATGAAAGCAAAACACCCAATCAATTTACACAAAGGTTCGACGTTCATATTTGTTCTAGCACTAATGGTAATCTACCAAAACTTTACTATCGGTGCTTGGGTTTATTTAGCCCTTCACGGTACTTATGGAATATTATGGTTATTGAAGGACAGACTTTTTCCAGATAAGCAGTGGGAACAAGAAATCCCGATTTGGGTTGGAATATTAAGCTTTTTTCTCATCAATTTATACTGGGTAGCACCATTCATCTTGATTAGTAGCGGTTCAGTTCCTTCTCCACCATTGATTGCTGCGGCTATTTTTATCAATCTATTGGGAGTATTCCTGCACTATACTAGCGATGCTCAGAAATACTATACGCTCAAATACAAGTCTGGATTGATAACAGAAGGTTTTTTTGCTCGCTGTCGTAATACTAATTATTTAGGAGAAGTCTTTATTTATTTCAGCTTTGCTTTATTAGTTCAGCATTGGCTAGTATTTGTAATTTTGGGATTATTTGTAGCAGTGATTTTCTTTCCTAATATGTTGAAAAAAGATAAATCACTATCTCGATATCCTGAGTTTGAAGAATACAAAGCTAATTCTGGATTAATATTACCTAAAATTTCGGGAAATAGTTCTCAAGCAGATACTTTAGAGGTTAATAGTTAGGAGTTAGGAATTAGGAGTTAGGAGTTAGGAGTTAGGAGTTAGGAGTTAGGAGTTAG
>CAKZYM010000944.1 GCA_937884685.1 uncultured Calothrix sp. | reverse complement strand
CTCACCGAACAAGGAAGAAAAAGAGCGCAAAAAGTTGCTCAACGCTTCAAAGATTTAGATTTAAGTTTTGATTTAATCGCAACAAGTCCTTTAGTAAGAGCGCAACAAACCGCAGAAATATTATTTTCTACAGGATTGAGTTCGCAATTAGAGCAATGTTCCGACCTTGCATTTAATGGTAAAGTAGAGGTTTGGATAAAAAAATGGTTAATCCCTAGAAATTTTTCACCTTCAACTCGTTTAGCATTGGTTGGACATGAGCCTTGCTTGAGCAATTGGGCAGAAACTTTAATCTGGGGTGAAGCTAAAGACAGTTTAGTTTTGAAAAAAGCAGGTACGATTGGATTAGAAATACCAGAAACTGGCTCAATTGTCGGTTGCGGTAAAATGTTTTGGTTGACACCACCGAGATACTTTATTTAATGGCTATATAACCTTTCAGTAAAGGAATTTTGTATTAAAGGATACTGTTATGGTGGTAAAACTTTCTGGTAAGTTAACTCTATAAAATCTTTCAAACATTCGTATGGTATTGCCATGATGGTTTGCGAATTTAAGCCCGGATTGGATGGTGTTCCCGCAGCTCAATCCAGTATTAGTAACGTTGACGGGCAGAAGGGAATATTAGAATATCGTGGCATCCGAATTGAAGAACTAGCGAAAAAGAGTACTTTCTTAGAAACTGCTTATCTGCTAATTTGGGGCGAACTGCCCAGTAAGGAGGAATTAGCATTATTTGAATATGAAGTTCACCAAAATAGAAGGATTAAATACCGCATTCGGGACATGATGAAGTGTTTCCCCGAAAGCGGTCATCCAATGGATGTTTTACAAGCTTCAGCAGCAGCATTGGGTTTATTTTACTCGCGACGCGATTTGAACAATCCGGTCTACATTAGAAATGCTGTGGTTCGTCTGCTGGCAAGTATTCCGACAATGGTTGCAGCTTTCGAGTTAATGAGACGAGGTGACGACCCCGTGCGTCCTCATGACGATTTGGATTACGCTGCTAACTTTTTGTACATGCTGCATGAGGAAAAACCAGACCCCATAGCGGCGCGGATATTTGATGTCTGCTTGATACTTCATGCCGAACACACCATGAATGCTTCCACCTTTAGCGCTAGGGTTACGGCTTCAACTCTTACAGATCCCTACGCAGTAGTTGCAAGTGCTGTAGGGACTTTAGGAGGACCTTTACATGGTGGGGCTAACGAAGAAGTAATTCGGATGTTAGAAGAAATTGGTTCTACAAAGAACGTCCGTCCTTACGTTTTGGACTGCATTCAACGAAAAGCCAAGATAATGGGTTTCGGTCATCGCGTCTACAAAGTAAAAGACCCACGTGCAAAGATTTTACAAAATTTAGCAGAAGAACTATTTGCCAAAGTTGGGTACGATAAGTATTATGACATTGCTCAAGAGATGGAACGTGTAGTAGAAGAAAAACTTGGTCCAAAAGGAATTTATGCTAATGTTGACTTCTATTCCGGATTAGTGTATAGAAAATTAGGAATTTCTACAGACTTTTTTACACCAGTATTTGCCATGGCTCGCGTTGCTGGTTGGTTAGCACATTGGAAAGAACAACTAGTACAAAATCGGATTTTCCGCCCCAGCCAGGTTTACAACGGTCGCCACAACGTTGATTACGTGCATATTACCGAACGCACTTAAGTTGGAAACTAAGAGTTGGGAATCAAGAGTTAGAAGCTAGGAGCTAGGAGTTAGAAATCAAGAACTATCAGATAATTTCTGACTCCTCTCCTCTACTTGCCCCCTTAGAGAGTTTATCCATAAAATAAGCAGAAACTCTCATAGGGGTGAGAGAACACTAAGCTCCTTAGCGATATACTAGGCATGGTCATTGCAAAAAATCTTAAATTTTGCCTTTTTTAGGTAAATATTTTGTTGGTTTACTTTACAGTTATTAATAAGTCTAAACAGTTGTTAATGACCAAAGCCGAATATAAAGTATGAAGGTTCTCGTGTAGCACCTCATAGTTTATAAAAAGGAATTCGGACAATTGTAAGAAAGATGAGATTAGCAAAGCAGTAGGCATTGCCTGCAATTCTACAGTTGAATTCGACTAAGCGATTTGACTAGTAGAGGTTTGAGTTGTATGTGATAAATGTCAGGTATTTCTCAGAAAATAAAGAATCTCGTGTTTTATCGTGGGTCGTGTCAAGCTTGAGTAAACTTCAAAAGTATAGAGATGAATTCAGGAATTGATCTGCAAGGAACTTTTATTCAAAGTTTGATGGATTTAGGACTACCTGCGGGTACGGCTAAAGCCATTTGGATGCCCTTGCCTATGATCTTGATGCTCATCGGTGCGACAGTAGGAGTACTGGTGTGTGTTTGGCAAGAGCGAAAAATTTCAGCAGCAGCCCAGCAGCGGATTGGTCCAGAATTTATTGGACCTTTGGGTTTGCTAGCACCAGTAGCCGATGGTTTAAAGTTGGTTTTTAAAGAAGATGTGATACCGGCTAAATCTGACCCGTGGCTATTTACTATCGGTCCGATAATTGTTGTGCTACCGGTATTTTTGTCTTATTTAATTGTGCCCTTTGGGCAAAATTTATTAATAACTAATGTGGGGATGGGAGTTTTCTTATGGATTGCTCTTTCTTCGATTCAGCCCATTGGTTTATTAATGGCTGGCTATGCATCAAATAACAAATATGCTCTCTTAGGAGGGTTGCGAGCAGCAGCACAATCGATTAGTTACGAAATCCCCCTAGCGCTTGCAGTATTAGCGGTGGTGATGATGTCAAATAGTCTCAGCACCGTTGATATTGTTAACCAGCAATCGGGCTACGGTATTTTGGGTTGGAACGTTTGGCGACAGCCAGCCGGTTTCGTTATCTTCTGGATAGCAGCCCTAGCAGAATGCGAACGTATGCCTTTTGACTTACCAGAAGCAGAAGAGGAACTCGTAGCAGGTTATCAAACCGAATATTCTGGGATGAAATTCGCTTTGTTTTACTTGAGTTCCTACGTGAATTTAGTATTATCTGCCTTACTGGTATCCGTTTTATATCTTGGTGGTTGGGATTTCCCAATTCCTTTAAATTTAATTGCTGGTTGGTTGGGAGTTAGTGAAGCTAACCCAGTTTTGCAGGTAGTAACAGCTTCATTAGGTATCACAATGACCGTACTCAAAGCTTACTTTTTGGTCTTTTTGGCGATTTTGTTACGCTGGACAGTGCCAAGAGTTCGCATTGACCAACTGCTAGATTTGGGGTGGAAATTTTTGCTACCTATTGGTTTAGTTAACTTGCTGTTAACCGCAGCATTGAAGCTAGCTTTTCCAGTCGCTTTTGGTGGATGAACCGATTTTGGATTTTAGATTTTAGATTTTGGATTAGTTCTTGAATATAGAATCTAAAGTTGAAAGCAGGTTTGAACTTTGCTTTTAGTAAAAAATGATTAAAGATTTTGGATTAATTCATCAATCTAAAATCCAAAATCCATTAGCGAAGCGTGTCCCGGAGGGACATAATCCAAAATTTTAAGGAGAGAGACACAATGTTAAAGTTCCTCAAACAAGTTGTTGATTACGGTAAGGAAACTTGGGAAGCAACTCGCTATATAGGTCAAGGTTTAGCCGTTACCTTTGACCACATGCAGCGTCGTCCCGTTACAGTACAATATCCCTATGAAAAACTAATCCCTAGCGAACGCTTTCGCGGTAGAATCCACTTCGAGTTTGATAAGTGTATTGCTTGCGAGGTTTGCGTTCGGGTATGTCCAATTAACTTACCTGTAGTTGATTGGGAATTTAATAAAGCCAATAAAAAGAAACAGCTTAATCACTACAGTATTGATTTCGGAGTTTGTATATTCTGCGGTAACTGTGTGGAGTATTGCCCAACTAACTGTCTATCAATGACAGAAGATTACGAGCTTTCTACATATGACCGTCACGAATTGAATTATGATAACGTTGCTCTAGGTCGTCTGCCTTATAAAGTGACAAATGACCCAATAGTGACACCGTTGCGCGAATTAGTTTATCTCCCTGAAGGTGTAATGGAACCCCACGATTTACCAAAGGATGCACCTCGTGCAGGTTCTTTCCCACAAGACCTTATGCAAGAAGAAGAAAAAGAAAAAGAAGATGCAAAAGGTTAAGAGTTAGGAGTTAGGAGTTAGGAGTTATGAGTTATGAGTTATGAGTTGAGAGTTAATAATTAGAAAAATAATTAGTAACTAACCACTAACAACTAAC
>CAKZYM010000943.1 GCA_937884685.1 uncultured Calothrix sp. | reverse complement strand
GTTAAGAATTATAAATAAAACTCAAAGAAATTAAATAAAAGTTACTCTTCACTGTTAACTGGTAACTGATTTCAATCGCTACTTGGGCAAGCAATAAAGCATAAATGTTAGGATTGCCACTGAGAGCGAATAGTGCATAGAAGGAAAAAGAACTGAATGGAAGAATTTGAAAAGTCAATATCCTTTGACGGACGGGATATTCGACTGAAAGTTGGCGTGTTAGCTCCCCAGGCTGGCGGGTCTGTAATGATACAATCTGGGGACACAGCAGTATTGGTGACGGCGACGCGCTCGCAAGGAAGAGAAGGGATTGATTTTTTACCTTTGACTGTAGATTATGAAGAGAGATTGTATGCAGCAGGTAGAATTCCCGGAGGTATTTTAAGAAGAGAAGGACGACCTCCAGAAAAAGCGACTCTTACTAGTCGTTTAATTGACCGTCCCATGCGTCCTTTGTTTCCTTCGTGGTTGAGAGATGACTTGCAAATTATCGCTGCCACTCTTTCGGTAGATGAACAAGTACCGCCGGATGTGCTAGCTGTGACTGGTGCAAGTATTGCGACTTTGTTAGCAAAAATTCCCTTTAAAGGGCCAATGGCTGCGGTAAGAGTTGGCTTAGTGGGAGATGATTTTATTATCAATCCTACCTATGCAGAAATTGTTGCTGGAGACTTGGATTTAGTTGTCGCAGGCTCCCCCGATGGCGTAATCATGGTGGAAGCTGGAGCCAATCAATTACCAGAGCAGGATATTATCGAAGCCATTGAATTTGGTTACGAAGCGGTACAAGATTTAATCCAAGCCCAACTGGATTTGATTGAAGAACTGGGTATTGAGATTGTTAAAGAAGAACCACCAGAAGTAGATACGACTCTGGAAAAATACATCACCGACCGCGCTAAAGATGGAATAAAAAAAGTTTTATCACAGTTTGATTTTACCAAAGCAGAACGCGATGATGCGTTGGATCTGATAAAAGAAAAAATCTCGGCAGAAATTGAAGAGTTATCGGAAGAAGACCCAATCCGAGTCGCTGCAACTGAAAATAGCAAAGCTCTTGGCAATACTTTTAAAGGTATCACTAAAAAGCTGATGCGCCGTCAAATCGTTGAAGACGAAGTTCGCGTTGATGGCCGTAAGCTGGACGAAGTTCGTCCGGTATCCTGTCAAGTAAATCTGTTGCCAAAACGAGTTCACGGTAGCGGTTTATTTAACAGAGGACTTACCCAAGTTCTATCTATTTGCACTTTGGGAACCCCTGGAGATGCTCAAAATCTGAACGATGACCTGCGGCCAGATCAGCAAAAACATTATCTCCACCACTACAATTTTCCACCATATTCTGTCGGAGAAACCAAGCCTTTACGTCCACCCGGACGAAGAGAAATTGGTCACGGTGCTTTAGCGGAGCGAGCTATATTACCCGTATTACCGCCAAGAAATGAATTTCCTTACGTACTTAGAGTAGTATCTGAAGTACTTTCTTCCAATGGTTCTACGTCTATGGGTTCGGTTTGTGGTTCTACGCTAGCGTTAATGGATGCAGGCGTACCAATTCAAAAGCCCGTTAGTGGCGCGGCCATGGGCTTAATCAGAGAAGATGAAGAAGTACGTGTTTTAACAGATATCCAAGGTATCGAAGATTTCTTAGGCGACATGGACTTTAAAGTTGCCGGAACCGATACTGGCATCACAGCCTTGCAAATGGATATGAAAATCACTGGTTTATCCTTAGAGATTGTTGCTCAAGCAGTTAATCAAGCTAAAAGTGCGAGATTGCACATTTTAGAAAAAATGCTTGCCTGCATAGAAAAACCACGGGAAGAAATGTCACCCTTTGCTCCACGCTTGTTGAGCATCAAGATTGACCCAGACATGATTGGTTTGGTGATTGGGCCTGGTGGTAAAACCATTAAAGGAATTACTGAAGAAACAGGTGCCACTGTTGACATTGAAGATGATGGTACTGTGACCATTGCGGCTTTAGATGAAGGTAAAGCTAAAAAAGCCCGCTTTATTATTCAATCAATGACACGCAAGCTCAATGAAGGCGATGTTTACGTCGGTAGAGTGACTAGAATCATACCGATTGGTGCTTTCGTGGAGTTTTTACCCGGAAAAGAAGGAATGATTCATATTTCCCAATTAGCCGACTATCGAGTTGGTAAAGTTGAAGATGAAGTCGCAGTTAGTGACGAAGTAATCGTCAAAGTTCGGGAAATTGACAATAAAGGTAGAATAAATCTAACCCGTTTAGGTATTCACCCAGAACAAGCCGCTGCGGCACGAGAAGCAGCTGCTAACGCTTAAAAACAAGGATTTTAGATTTAGATTGTGAATACACAAATCTAAAATCCGCACTGCAATTTGAAAAATGAATACTGATTAATACTAACCACCAGGAATTGCTTGGTGGTTCAACCTAAACAATTAAAAGAAAAATATTAAACCAATTATTTTAACCAAACAAAAAATTAAGTTATGTTAAGTATAGGGCTTACGCATCAGTAATTAAAAATTGCCCCCTGAATCCCCCCTTAAAACAAAGGGGGGTTTTGCGTAAATCCTTCAAACAGTAAAAATCATTAAAACTGCGGTATTGCATCAATCGTGAGTTCCAAACGACTACCGAAAACAGAAGCCCAAGTGAGGATAACCCGACAATCGTGGGAAGAAGGTTTACTAAAAGGAGAAGTAAGAGCAGGTGAATTTCAGTGGCAATTTCAGTGGCATTTTCGTCAAGGAGATTTGTTAATTACACCTTCACAAGGTCGAGCATTAATCAAAGAACCTCTCAGCCGCTTTTTAGAACAAAAAGACTATCAATTAGAACCAGGTGGAGATTATGCTTTTACTATTCGAGCAGATATTTAATCAGTTAACAGTGAACAGTGAACAGTTAACAGTGAACAGTTATCAGTGAACAGTTATCAGTTAACAGTTAACAGTTAACAGTTTTTATTTGGAGAATGTGGATATCAATTACAATTTCCCCTTGTCTCCTTGTCTCCTTGTCTCCTTGTCTCCTTGTCTCCTTGTCTTCCCAATTACTCGGTCAAACGATTGAGATATCTTTCGATGAGTAAAATTGCAACAATGTCATCAATGGGACGTGGAGGTGTTCGCATTCCTTTGGGTAATAGTTTATTCAATCCTTTGGGTGGATACATTAACCAGTAGCGGTCGCGTGCTTCTAAACTTGTATAGCGCTCATCCACTAAAATAATATTTACTGACGAGGATAATTTTTCCTGTATTTGCTGTTTCCAACGCTTTGATGTGGTTTGGTTCCCCATTACTAACAAGGAAATCGGATATTTTTGATATAAATCATCCATAGCGGCTATAACTGAGCTAGAAGACACAACTTCATGATATTGAAGCTGTCTATCAAGCCCCATCACAGCCACACCACATTTATCTTTTCCTGGGTCGAAACCTAAAATCACCGAGTCGGAAGGTGAAAATTCACGGGAAGTCATATAAATATTACTGAAATATTACTAATAAATATCGTTAAAACTAGTTATTTTTAAAAGTTATTTTTATACTTTTCCTACTCCTCCTTATTCCCTACAATACTTTCCTTAAAACTCAATCACAGCTTCAAAAGTTAGTCTATGTACTAAAAATTATTTTTCCATTTAATATTGCGACAATTTTAACTTTCAAAGGTCCGGCTCTGTAAGTATCGTTTGCGGCAACGGCTTTGATCTCTAAAGATTGATTGTACTGCCGTAATGAAGATACAAATCGAATAAAAGTGCCGTCTATTTGAATACTTTCTAAAATACCAGCATTGCGGGCGCGAAATTGAGAAGCGGAGATTAATAACTCAAGTCGCTGTCTTACTTGATCTGATGTCATGTTTTGAGGATTTGCTGTAGTAGTAGCTAGCACTTCACCCGCTTGAAATACTACTTGATTTGGTGCTGCGTCAGCAAAGAATTCAATGCGCTTTTCTCCTCGAACATAATTTCCTGCGGAAAAAATTCGCACTACATATTCTCTACCATCATCAATTTGCTTGCTTAATTGCTGAATTTGTTGTGAAGTTGCAAACAGAATTGACGGTTTCCCATCTGTTGATAAATTACTTCCAGGTTCGCTTAATTTATTGAGAGCCGAACGGTTGGCTTCTTGCAATAATTTTACTACTGCTTGTTTGGCTGCTTCAGGCTTTTCAACGCGAATTACGGCTTCAGCAATTACTTGTCCTCTGACTAAAGCGAGCTTTCCTAAACGTAAATCCCGATTGGAACGTCCTAATTTTGCGAGTTGCTGTTCTAAAGAAGCTTGCTGTCTTTCTAGTTCAGAAAGACGTGTTTGCTTCTCATTAATTACTTTCTGACGTTGAGCAATCATTTGCTCCCTGGTTATAATTTCGGCATTACGCTCTTGAATTTGCTTATCAAGTTGAGCAATTTTTTCATCGCGTTTCTCAATTGCTTCTTGACGTTTGGCTAATTCGCGATCGCGTCTACCAATTGCATTCTCAGCTTGGCTTAGGGCTTTTTTGGCTTCTGCAAATAGTCGCTGTCTTTCTGCTCTTAGCTGCTTGATTTCTTTAATTTTGTTATCTCTTTCATCAATAATATTTTGCAACTCGTCGATGGCTTTTTTGTAGCGAGCTGCAACTTGATTTAGCTTGCTTTGGGTATTTTGCAATAAAGCTTGGGTACGAGCTTGTTGCTTGATAGTTTGATTGAGTTGGGCTTGAGTTTGACGTTGCTTGGTATTTGCAGCTTGCAGGGAGCGGTTGATTGCTTCTAATCTTTTTTGTGCTTGTGCTTGCTGCTTTCTAGCTTCTCCTAACTCTCTCTTAGTTATTTCTAAATTGGTAGCCGTACCTTCAAGCTGTTCCCGTTTGCTTCGCAAATCTTTTTGAATATCCTCAAGCTCAAATACTCCCTTACGCAGTCCTTCATCAACCAAAAATAAACTTGCTAAAGTTGAGGCCGAAATTCCAATTCCCGTTAGAATCGTAACCACAACAGCAGTCTTTTTAGGACGTAGGTTGAAAAGTGAGAGCCGTTTTTTGCCAACCCGCGTCCCAATCCGGTCGCCGACGGTAGCAATTACGCCTCCCAAAATTAATATTGCCGTTATTAGGATAAACGCGGTGGTCATATAATCGTGCCGAATTCATCCTTACTCATACAGGCTACTACTTTCAGTTATTGTGTGTGAGAAAAGCCAAATAACGCAAGAGCTGAATATACTTAATTCGAGAGCATGTCTTACTTTGATTGCCAGAAATTAGATAATCTTAATACAAACATGATTGTATCTAATTAAATCTGGATAAAACTATAGCTCTGGGATTTTTCCTGCAAATTGGTAGCAGCCTTAATTATTATTCATCTGCTACCAATCAGGAAAGCACCTGTAATATTAACCGGATAATTTAGTCATTGCCGGTTTGATAATTTCAGATGTATTTTTTTGCACAATGTCATACAAATAATCTTTAATTTGACCTCCTATTAACATTATGATTATGAGTTTTTACCCAATACAGGTTGCTTTAAGTAAATTGCCGACTTAAGGTGACTGGTTTGTGTACAGTAATTTTCTTTTTGTGTATTGAGATCATCTTTTTTTCTCGTAAATCACCTAATAATCTTGTAACGGTAACGCGGGTAGAACCTATTGCTTCAGCAATTGCTTGATGAGATAACTTTAAATCGATAGTTATTCCATCAGCACAAGGAACTCCAAAATCTCGACACAGAATTAGTAAAAAGCTTACTAATCTAGAACCCATATCTCGGTGAGCAAGAGTTTCAATCATCATCTCTGTTTGCAATATTCGCGAAGAAAGTCCTCGCAGCATTAACATCGATAACTCTGGATTTTCTTTGAGTGCTTGCTCTACTTGTTCAATTGGAGCCGAGAGTAATTCTACTGGCGTGAACGCTACCGCATGATAAAACCTATCAGATTTGTTTCCTGTTAATAAGGATAAAACTCCAAAAACACTGTTTTCTCGTAGCAATGCCACCGTTATTTCTTCTCCTGCCTCATACACCCTGGAGAGCTTCACGGCACCTTTGAGAAGAAAATAAACTCGTTCTGCTGGATCGCCCGGAAAAAATATAGTTTTGTTGCGTTCAAATGTTTCTACAACTGGTGGAAAAGCTCCAGTTGCCATTTGTCTAAAAACATTTGCTAGGGCTTTATCTTGTGTCACAATCATCTCCCTTCCCCTACCCAATGCCGGAATAATTAAAACAGATTACCGTATATTACACTCGAAAAATCAAGATTACATTGTTAACCTTTTTGTACTTTCCTATACTTAACCTCCTAACCTCATTACTATTTGTTCATCATGATACATAAATTTTAGCGCTTAAAGCTACTAATTTTTAACACTTTAAAAGTGAGTTCATAGAAGTAAGTTATTTAGATGAAGAAATATTTAAAATATCACAAAAAAAATGGTAATTAAATTAGCAGACTTTTGAAGATATTTATTCCTACATCGGTCTAATGGTATTTAAAAGTTAGAGTTATCAGTCTAATATCTAGTATGCTCAACCATGAACCATTTTTGGATAGGTGATTTTTATGCTGGATCTAACAGGGAAAAACGCGCTTGTTACAGGTATTGCTAACAACCGTTCTATTGCTTGGGGAATAGCCCAACAACTGCATAAAGCAGGAGCAAATATTGGTGTTACCTATTTACCTGACGAAAAAGGAAAAATGGAGAAAAAGGTCAAGGATTTAGTAGAACCACTTTCTCCTAGTTTGTTTTTGCCATGTAATGTCCAAGATGACGAGCAAGTTAAATCAACTTTTGGCACCATCAAGGACAAATGGGGTTCGATAGATATTTTGATTCATTGTCTTGCTTTCGCGAAAAAAGACGACTTAACCGGAGGTTTTAGCGAAACTTCTCGTGAAGGCTTTAGTTTGGCTTTGGAAATTAGCGCTTATTCGTTGGCTCTATTAGCTGGTGCTGCTAAGCCTTTAATGTCTGAAGGGGGAAGCATTGTAACTCTTACCTATTTGGGTGGTGTCAGAGCAATTCCTAATTACAATGTGATGGGAGTTGCTAAAGCAGCTTTAGAATCGAGCGTGCGTTATTTAGCAGCGGAACTCGGAGAGCAGAAAATCCGCGTCAATGCAATTTCAGCTGGTCCCATCCGTACTTTAGCTTCAAGCGCGGTTGGTGGAATTTTAGATATGATTCATCATGTAGAGGAAGTCGCGCCCCTCAAGCGCACCGTAACCCAGCTAGAAGTTGGTAATGCAGCTGCTTTCCTATGTAGCGATTTAGCAAGCGGAATTACAGGTCAG
>CAKZYM010000942.1 GCA_937884685.1 uncultured Calothrix sp. | reverse complement strand
GAGGCTGCGCTAAATCACCCTCACTCTGGAAGAGTGGGGCTACTGAAACAAAGCCTACCTGCGTAGGCTTAATTCGGCCCATCTTTATAAAAAAAATGGTATAACTCCTAACTCCTAACTCCTAACTCCTAACTCCTAACTCTTAACTCCTAACTCCTAATTTATGTTCAGCGCTGAATTGGCGTAATATGGTAGAAATACGGTGCTATAGGTTCTTCTACGAAAGTGTCTTCACATAATGTTCTTGTTCCTTCTTTGTTAGAAAGCGCTAAATCTTATTTATCCGAGACCGTTGCACAAAGAGCTAGCGAAATTGATGAATCAAGGAACGCTTTGTTTGAGGTTTTGCAAGGTTTAGGAAATTTAGATTTGTTAGCCTTGAAGGTTCCCCAAATATGGGGTGGTAAGGGATTTAGTGAAGTAGATTATGGTAGCTTTCAAGAATTGGTAGCTAGATATTCTGGTGCTTTAGCTTTTTTACAAACACAACATCAAAGTGCTGCTGGGATTTTGGTTGCAGGTGATAATTCTACGCTTCAACAGGAATATCTACCGCTTATGGGTAGTGGGGAAGTTTTACTCGGTGTAGGTTTTTCTCATTTACGTCGCAAAGGTGAGCCAATAATTACAGCGGAGTCAGTACCTTCTGGCTATCACTTTAACGGTGTTGTACCTTGGATAACTGGATTTGGATTTTTTCAGGAATTTGTTGTTGCTGCGACTTTACCAGATGGAGGTGCTGTTTTTGGTATTGCTCCTTTTCAAAACGTCCAACAATTAGGGGGAGGTGAAATAACGTTTAGTCCTCCTGCAAAGTTAGCAGCAATGAACTCAACAAGCACTGTTTCTGCAACATTGAACGGCTGGTTTTTACCTAAAGAATTAGTAGTTTCTGTTAAACCACCGGGTTGGATACATGAAAGTACTAGAAAGAACCTTCTTCGAGCGACTTTTTTGCCTTTTGGTTGTGCTGAAGCTGGTTTAGATATTATTAGATTGGCATCTGAGAAAAAGTCTTTATCTTTTATCAATGATGCTCTCAATTCTCTTGAAGCTGAATTAGATAGCTGTCGTAGTGCAATTAGTGAAGCACGAGAGCAAGAAGTAGAATTTCAACAAAAGCTGCGGTTACGAGCTTGGATTATTGATTTAGCAACAAGAATAGCTCATGCTGCGGTAACAGTTTCTAGTGGGGCTGCTAATTACAGCTTTCATTCAGCACAGCGGGTTTATCGTGAAGCTTTGGTGTTTACCGTCTCGGGACAAAGTAGCGAGATTATGGAAGCTACTTTGGCAAGGTTAACGCGGAATTTAACTCCCGAGGAAGAAATATTTAGTCCAACTGAAAATCAACATCAAATTTCATATTCCCGAGCGATTCATTTAAGTCACATCATTGATGAAAATATTCCTTTGTGGTCAGGTGACCCATCGGTAAAATTTAAAACTCTAGCAGATTGGAAAAAAGATGGTTATTATCTGCGTAAGTTTTCAATGGGAGAACATTCTGCTACTCACATCAATGCACCTATAAGTTTTTCTGAGAATGGTGCAGGGATAGATGAATACTCTGCCGATTCATTAGTTTTACCTGCGGTTGTTATAGATATTTGTGATTCTGTAGCAGTAGATTCAGATTATATGCTGAGTATTGACGATATTCAAGCTTGGGAAAACCAACACGGAGAAATCGGTAGTGGGTATTTAGTATTATTGAGAACGGGTTGGCAAGAAAAATGGCATAACGAGAAAACATTTTTGAATAAAGATGTTCGAGGAAATATGCATTTTCCAGGTTTTGGTGTTGATGCAGCAAAATTATTAATTGAAAAAAGAAATATTGCAGGTATTGGAATCGACACTCACGGTGTTGATGGGGGTAAGGATACAAGTTTTAGTGTCAACCGCTTGATTTTAAATAAACCACGCATTGTACTGGAAAATCTTACGAATTTAGAACAGTTACCTCATACGGGAATAACAGTTGTTCTGGGAATTTTAAGGTTGCAGGGAGGTTCTGGTTCTCCTGGAGGGGTAATAGCTTTAGTGTAGATATTAGAGCGCTGATTCTTGGAATAGGGATTTAAACACAAACCATCAAATACTTTTCAATCATCCTCTGTGGGTTACTCCAACAGATACA
This sequence comes from uncultured Calothrix sp., assembly GCA_937884685.1. Lineage (GTDB taxonomy): Bacteria > Cyanobacteriota > Cyanobacteriia > Cyanobacteriales > Nostocaceae > Rivularia. The sequence continues at coordinate 11,179 of CAKZYM010000942.1, read as the reverse complement.
GCTAAGTTTATTTCTAAATATGACTTAAATACGACTTTAGGAGTATATATTTTTTAATGGTTTTCGATAATATTAATTCTATTGGTTTTGTAATTTATAGGAATCAATTTCTATTCGGTTAAGATTTTCATCAATTATTAAATCATTTGATGTTAATTTATTCGTAATGGTAGTAAAATTTATCCTCTAAGCAATCATGTTTTCAAGTGGTAAAAAACTGTGCTTACAGATGAAAATTAAATTCTTGATTCCCATCTCCATAAAGCCTAGTGGCATTATGAATGATGAATCTACAGTTGACGCTTGAGATAATATTAGATAGCAACAGTAAATACTTGAATGAATGTTAAGTAAGGTATCTAAAATAAGTTTTTATGAGATTTTTCAATGTTTTTATCGCTTGATATTTAGAATTGTAAAACAAATATTATCTAATACTAAAACAGTTGTTATCTTAGTAGAGCGATAGATAATTCTACCCGCAGTTTTTTAGGAGATATAAATGCTAGCAGTTTATCCGGTGTTATTTATTCTTGCGTTATGTACTATTTGGCTAGGAATAAAAATAGCTGAAGAAGTTTATCGTATTGCAGTAATTTTTGCCGGAGCAATACTTTTAGTAATGGGTTTTGTATCGGCTCCGTCGCTCGTACAGATAGGTAGCGTATTAATGTTGTTAGGAGTTTATCAACTCTATGTTTGGCAACCCAAACTTAATATATTCGTAAGAAATGAAGTTGAAGCGGTGCAAACGGTTAAATGTGTTGAGCCAGGTTGCGAATAATAAAAAGTTTATTTTCAACTAGATTTTAATTAAAAATTCTATATCAACTACAAGTCAGAACTTAGAAGTTTATTTACTAAGTTCTGACTTTGCTTTTTGTGTTAAAAAATAAATGCTATTAAATTCTATTTAAGAATTATTTCAAAATGTATTCCTAAAACTTTGCGTCTTGCTATCTTGGCGTGAGAATCTTGATAAACTATAAGATTGACCACAGCTAATGGACGTATTGCAATTAATTCTATATATCGGTCTAATAGCAGCATCTACTGCTGTAGTTTGGCAAGGTAGTTCTATTCTAGAATCTGCGGCTGAAAATATATCCGAATACTATCAGCTACCACCTGTTGTTCAAGGAAGTATTGTAGTTGCTATTGGTTCAAGTTTCCCGGAATTATCCAGCACGGTACTTGCTACTCTAGTTCACGGACAGTTTGAGTTAGGTGTAGCAGCGATTGTTGGTTCGGCTATTTTTAATATTCTTGTGATTCCCGGAATTTCTGGTTTGGTTGGTCAACGTTTGAGTGCTGACCGACTTTTAGTTTATAAGGATGCTCAATTTTATATTACTAGTATTACTATTTTGCTGCTTGCTTTTACTTTTGCAGTTATTTATAACCCGGTACCGGGAGTAAAGTTACAGGGTGAAATGAATCGATTGATTGCTTTATTACCTTTATCTCTATACGGGCTATATTTATTTTTACAGCAGCAAGACACTATGGAAGAAAAGCAAATTAATAATCATCAATCTTCCCAAGATATCAATATTTTTAAAGAATGGCTGCTGTTGTTGTTTAGTTTGTTTCTTATTGTTGTCAGCGTTGAAGGGTTGGTTTCGGGAGCAATTGGTTTGGGTGAAATTTTTAGTACACCTTCTTTTCTTTGGGGTATTACTGTAATTGCTGCTGCTACTAGTTTACCCGATGCTTTTGTTAGTATTCGTGCTGCTCAAAGAGGTGATGGTATTATTTGTCTGGCGAATGTTTTAGGTAGCAATATTTTTGATTTGCTGGTCGCTATTCCTGTAGGGATAATGATTGCTGGTGCTTCGGTGATTGATTTTGCGGTTGCTGCTCCGATGATGGGTGTGTTAACTTTGGCAACTATTGTTTTGTTTGCAATGCTTCGTACTGGGTTGGTTTTGAGTAAAAAAGAATGTGTTGTATTGCTGGGGATGTATGGATTATTTGTTGTTTGGATGGTGTTTGAAACCTTTGGAGTAACTAATGTGATTTGAATCTAAATAGTTGTGAAATTATAATAGAGAATTTTTTGCCAAAGCTGAAATTTTTGAAATGGAGGTGGGAATACTAAAACTAAATATAAATAAAATGCTTCCATGATTGTTAATAATAGTAATTCCTCAAACGATTTAGAATTACAAGAATGCCAAACTCAGTTGAATCTGAGAGATGAGTATCAGAAAATATTAGAAAGAATTATCTCGAAGATTCGTGCTTCTGTTGATTTATCCACTCTTTGTACGACTTCTTGTCAAGATGTTTGTCGGTTGCTGAAAATAGAAAGGGTTGCAATCTATCGTTTTAATGATGACTGGAGCGGTAGATATCTTAATAATTTAGGATTTGCAGAAGCTCCTTGGGATGCACTCAAAACTTTTGGGGAAGGTTTGGTGTGGAAGGATTCCCATTTGCAGGAAACTCAAGGGGGAAGGTACAAAAATAATGAGCCGTTTGCTGTAGCTGATATTTATAGTGTGGGACATTCACGCTGTCATATTGAAGTATTAGAACAGTTTCAGATCCGAGCATATGCAGTTGCGCCGATTTTTGTAGGTGAAAAGCTGTGGGGTTTGATGGGAGCTTACCAACATTCTGCACCAAGACAATGGCATTCTCATGAAGTAGGGTTTGTCGCACAAGCAGCCAGCCATATTGGTTTGGCTATCCAGCGAAACCAAGAGCAGGAAAAGAATAAACAAGATTCAATGGCTCGTCAACGTGCCTTAATGGAAGTTGTAGGAAATATTCGTTCTTCCCTGGATACAGATTTGATTCTTGATACTGCTTGTGAGGAAATTTGTAAGTTATTCCAAATCGAACGAGCAGGGGTTTATCGATTTAATGAAGACTGGAGTGGAGAGTTTGTCAGCTATTTTGGCACGGTATTGGTAGATTGGGGTGAAATCGAAATCAAACCCTTTGGTAAAAATTTGGTCTGGGAAGATACTCACCTTCAAGAAACGCAAGGGGGACGATACCGTAATAATGAAACTTTTGCTGTCAGCGATATTTATGAAGCTGGACATACCCGCTGTCATATAGATATTTTGGAGCAATTCAGAATTCGCGCTTATGCTTTAGCTCCAATCTTTGTAGGAAGAAAACTTTGGGGATTAATGGCAGCTTATCAGCATTCTAGTCCCCGTGAATGGGCAGATTATGAAGTTGAATTTCTCCGACAAGCAGGAGCGCAATTAGGGGTAGCAATTCAGCAAGCAGAGATTTTGTTACAGTCGAAACAACAAGCTTCTGCATTGAAAGATTCGATTGCTCGACAGCGTGCTTTAACTGAAGTTGTTACTAATATCCGCTCCTCCATAAATATAGATGTCATTCTGAAAAATACTTGTCAGCAGGTATGTAAACTGATGCGTGTCGAACGGATTGCTGTTTATCGCTTCAATGAAGATTGGAGCGGGGAATTTGTCAGCAATTTTGGCATGGTGGAAACACAATGGGATAGCATTAATCCCTTTGGTCAAAATCTGGTTTGGGAAGATACCTATCTCCAGGAAACTAAAGGGGGACGATACCGCAATAATGAAAGTTTTGCTGTGGCTGATGTCTATGAAGCTGGACATTCCCGGTGTCACCTAGATATTTTGCAGCAGTTCAAGATTCGTGCTTATGCTCTGACTCCAATTTTTATCGGACGAAATCTTTGGGGATTATTGGCAGCTTATCAACACTCAGCCCCCCGTCACTGGGATGAGGTGGAAGTAGAATTTTTAGAACAGGTTGCGAGTCAAGTAGGATTAGCAATTCAAAGTTCGGAAACGCTTTCGGAAACTAGAACCCGCGCTGATGATTTGCAGCAAGCAGCAGAACAAAGACGGATTTTATTTGATGTAGTTGTCAAGATTCGCGAATCTCTGGATTTAGAGACAATTTTCAAAACTACGGTACAGGAAATACGTCGATGGCTCAAAGTTGATAGGGTGGGCGTTTTCCGTTTTGACTCCGATGAAAATTTTAGCAGTGGTGAGTTTATTTCTGAAGATGTGCTACCGAAATTTGAATCTGCTTTAGGAGTAAAGGTACAAGACTATAACTTTGGCGAAAATTATGCGTCACAGTTTAGTCAAGGTGAAATGCAAGTTATGTCTGTTATCAAAGGTAGTGACTTAAAATTGCCCTACCGCGATATTGTTGATAGTTTCCGAGTCAAAGCCCATATTATCATGCCCCTACTAGAAGGGAATCAATTATGGGGGTTATTATGCATTCACCAATGTAGTCGTACTCGTCATTGGGATGAAGCGGAATTAGAATTTGTTAGTCAAGTTGCGGCTCAACTTAGCGTAGCACTCCGACAAGCAAACTTATTTCAACAAGCTAGTTTATTGGGACAAACTCAAGAAGAAGCTTCACAATTGACAAAAACCCTTCAGGAATTACGCACTGCTCAAATGCAAATGGTTCATGCTGAAAAAATGGCAAGTTTGGGACAGCTTGTAGCAGGAGTTGCTCACGAAATTAATAATCCAATTAATTTTATTCACGGAAATTTAATTCATGCCGAGCAATATACTAAAGATTTGCTTCACTACGCACAACTGTGTCGGAATCAAAACTTCAATGTTGCACCAGAATTACAAGAATTTTGGCAAGAAGCAGACCTAGAATTTGTATTTAATGATTTACCGCAATTATTCCAATCAATGACAGTTGGTACCGAGCGCATCCGCGAAATTGTTAACTCCCTACGTAACTTTTCTCGGTTAGATGAAGCTGAATCCAAAGAAGCCGATATTCATCAAGGTATTGATAGTACATTGATGATTTTGCAACATCGCTTGAAACCATCAGGTGATATTCATGGTGTTAATATCAAAAAAGATTACAGCGAACTTCCTTTAGTGCAATGTTATCCCGGTCAATTGAATCAGGTATTGATGAACTTATTATCTAATGCAATTGATGCTTTAGAAGAAAAAGACAAACAGCGTACACCTGAAGAAATTCAAGATAGTCCCAGCGAAATTAAAATTACCACATCTTTGTTAGGTCAAGACTCAGTTGAAATTCGCATTGCTGATAGCGGAACTGGGATTCAAGATGAATTAATGTCACAGTTATTCAACCCTTTCTTTACCACTAAAGCAGTTGGAAAAGGTACCGGACTCGGACTTTCCATCAGCTATCAAATTATCACTGATAAACACAAAGGTAAATTATATTGTCAATCCGAACTTGGTAAGGGTACAGAGTTTGTGATAGAGATTCCAGTTCGGCAAAATATTAGTGAAGCAACCGATTAACTGGTGCTTGTCACCCCTTGAATATGATGGGTTCGTTTTCTTCCTAACGTAGGGAGACGTAGCACTGCTACGTCTCTACAATCCGTTGAAATTAATCAAACATAGTAATAATTCAAATTCAAATTCAATACGCTACTTTAAACGCTAATAGTCAGTATTAATACTAAAAGATTATAAAAACCCACAAGCTATATATAAAAAGACTTACGACGAATTTGAATCAGTGCGATCGCAATTGTTTAGATAGTTATTAAAATTACTAAATAAACTACACTAGTCAATCTTAAATTCTAACTCCTACCACTGATTACACGGATAATTATTGATTAACTCTTAACTCTTAACTCCTAACTCCTAACTCATAACTCCTCACTCCTAACTCCCCACCTCTCCGGTACGGAATTCCACAACCACAAAATTAAGCAATATTCATTAAATTAGAACTGTATATAATAGAATATTTGTCTCACACACGCATTCATGACTACAAACGTTGCTATTTCGGATAATCCTTTACTCAAATGTTCGGGTTTACCCCCGTTTGCAGAAGTTAAACCGGAACATGTAGAACCGGCTTTAAATCAATTACTCTCGGAATTAAACGAAGAACTGACTCAATTAGAAGCGAATGTCAAACCAACTTGGAACGATTTGGTAGAACCTTTAGAACGGATAACCGAACGCTTGACCTGGAGTTGGGGTATTGTTAGCCATTTGATGGGTGTGAAAAATAGCCCGGAATTACGTCAAGCTTACGAAACTTCACAGCCGCAGATAGTACAGTTTTCTACCCGAATTGGTCAAAGTAAACCTATCTATGATGCTTTCAAAGCATTACGTGAAGGGGATAAATGGAACAGTTTGGATTCAGCACAGCAAAGAATTGTTGAATCATCTATCCGCGATGCAGAACTAGCTGGTATCGGTTTGGAAGGTGAAGCACAAGCACGTTTCAATGCTATTCAAATGGAAATGGCCGAACTTTCCACAAAGTTCTCCAATCACGTTTTAGATGCAACCAAAGCTTTTAAATTAAAACTTGTAAATCCCGAAGAAGTCGAAGGTTTACCTCCAAGCTGGCTGAGTTTAGCAGCACAAGCAGCAAGAGATGCTGGTGAGGAAAATGCAACTCCGGAAAATGGTCCTTGGTTAGTTACTTTAGATTTCCCCAGCTATGCTCCTTTTATGCAGCACAGCAAGCGAAGGGATTTACGCGAACAAATGTATAAAGCTTTTGTATCTCGCGCATCTGCTGGAGAGTTGGATAATAGACCGATAATTAAACGCATTTTAGAGCTAAGACAGGAATTAGCTGAATTACTCGGATATAAAAACTATGCCGAAGTCAGTTTAGCTAGTAAAATGGCTCCAAATGTGGAAGCAGTTGATAAACTTCTCGAAGAATTGCGTCTTACTAGTTACGATGCTGCACAAAAAGAATTAGAAGAACTTAAAGAATTTGCAGTTGCTAAAAATGCTCCCGAAGCTAAGGATTTAAAAAATTGGGATGTTAGCTTTTGGTCGGAACGTCAGCGTGAAGAAAAGTTTTCTTTCACTCAGGAAGAATTACGTCCTTATTTCCCCTTACCTCAAGTACTTGATGGTTTATTCGGATTAGTTAAACGCTTATTCAACGTTAGCGTGACTCCTGCTGACGGACAAGCCCCGGTATGGCACGAAAATGTCCGTTATTTTCAAATCGCTGACGAAACGGGAAGTCCCATCGCTTACTTTTATTTAGACCCCTACAGTCGTCCTGCGGAAAAACGCGGTGGTGCATGGATGGATACCTGTTTAAATCGTCGTCAAATTCAGGAAAACGGTAAAACTGATATTCAGTTACCTGTTGCTTACTTGATATGCAACCAAACTCCCCCAGTTGATGACAAACCCAGCTTAATGACCTTCACCGAAGTAGAAACCCTCTTCCACGAATTCGGTCATGGTTTGCAGCACATGCTAACCAAGATAAATTATCCTAGCGCTGCCGGTATTAACAATGTGGAATGGGATGCAGTGGAATTACCCAGCCAGTTTATGGAAAACTGGTGTTATGAGCGTCCTACTTTGATGGGAATGGCGAAACATTACGAAACCGGCGAACCTCTACCGGAACATTATTATCAGAAACTGGTTGCAGCACGTAACTATATGAGCGGTAGTGGAATGTTACGTCAGTTGCATTTCAGCTTGCTCGATATCGAATTGCATTACCGCTATCGTCCCGATAGTGGAGAAACCCCGGAAGATATACGCAATCGTATCGCTAAAAACACAACAGTATTGTCACCCGTGCCAGAAGATAATTTCCTTTGTGCCTTCGGACATATATTTGCTGGAGGATACGCTGCGGGTTATTACAGCTATAAATGGGCTGAAGTGCTGAGTGCGGATGCTTTTGCAGCTTTTGAAGAAGCCGGATTAGAAGACGAAAAAGCAGTTAAAGAGACGGGTAAACGTTACCGCGACACTGTACTTGCTCTCGGTGGTAGTAAGCATCCAATGGAAGTATTCAAATCTTTTCGTGGTCGCGAACCAAGTACCGAACCTTTACTAAAGCACAATGGTTTGAAGAGTGCTGCTTAAGTGATAAAGAAAGAATTGATTTTTTGATTTAAACAAAAAAAAGACGTTGCAATGCAACGTCTTTTTTTTAGATTGGTATATGCATTTTACCCGTCCAAATAGATACTAAGCGCAAATAATCAAATCTGCTTTAAAGCCATCATCTTTTATAGATTCTACTCCATTCTTTTGTGCGTAAGCTAATAGCTCGTATGTCCATTCCGTGAAAATTTGAAATATTTTTTCGATTATTTCAAAAGCTTGTTGACGTTGGGAATCTGTGAGTTCTATTTCTGCGAGAAAGCCTTCTGCTTCTGGTGTACCTACGGTATGCCCTGTTTCTAACTTCAAATGTGATTCACCGAAATAAAGATAATCTTGTCTTGTAGTTTTCTGTAATTCAGAAGCAACCTGAGATGAAGCACAAAAGAAAACGTTACCTACTGCTTCTAAGGCTTCAATTGCTGCTATTTTGATTATGGGTTCCGCTGTTAAAGTATATCCAGCAACAAGATATGATATTTGCCGAGTAATTTTGGTTTCTTCGCTCCAAATAGATTTTAATGTTTTCGAGAAATTTTGGATTGGATTACAATTAAGTTTTTCGATGTCTGTAACAAACCAACGCCAGTGTTCCTCATCCTCTTTAGCATGTTCATTAATTATATGCTGAAGCTTGTTCAGCGGTTGTGATTCTCTAAAATCGTATTTATTTAAATCACCGACGCTCATAATAAAATGAGTCATGCAAGGAGCAAAAGATAGCCTTTTACTTGCCGCAATACTTCTGTCTTGCATGTAATCAAACAATTCTAATTTAGTAAATTCTCTTTTGTTATTTTCTATTAGTGCAAATACTTCTTGCATTATCTTTTTCCTTATCTTGCTATCTATTATCAAGTTTTTTTGTATGCAATTTGATGTTTCAACTCATACTAAATTGGATAGTGCAACCTGATATATATAGCATTAGGTTTTTAAACCTTAAGATGAATCAATTAGTATAAATTGCTTGAAATATAAATTAAATTCAGCATTTACCAATTTACATCTGTAAATGTAATTTAATTCAGTTTTTTAATTTTCACAGCAGTAAATATCTGCAAAATTTTTTTTTGCTTACACCGCAAATAATGTAAGATTTTTAGTACATTTTTAAGTAATACTATTTATAAATTACTAAATAATTTAAAAAAAATATATTATTTTATCCTCTTTGTGAAAGGTTTGATAACAAAATTTTTAAATAGGGGTATTAGCCATTTATAATTGTTCATTTTCTTATAAAAGTATTTATATAGTTTTAAATTATGATGACAACTATATTAAGAGTTACGTGAAATTAACTAAATCATGTGTTTGTGGATAATATTCAGATAAAAACCAATCTGAACTTGTTTCTTTATATAGGACTATATTGCTTATCTAGCTGCTTTCAGGTTGAGTGGTAGGAATTTCAATTATAAACTCAGTACCTTGTCCTAATTTGCTGGCGCAGTGTAACTGACCACCGTGTTTATCAACAACTATTTGATAACTAATTGATAAACCTAAACCTGTTCCAACTCCAACAGGTTTAGTAGTAAAAAACGGGTCAAATAAACGTTGCTGAACTTTCTCAGGAATTCCCGTACCATTATCTATTACATGAATGGCAACACACTTATTGTCTAATATTTCTGTGACAATTTTGATTTGAGGAGCAGATACTTGACCTTTAACTAATCCTTCTTCTAATGCATCAATAGCATTAGCAATTAAATTCATAAATACTTGGTTAAGCTGTCCGGCAAAACATACCACTTTCGGCAAGTCAGCGTATTGTTTAACTATCTCAATCCCACTATGTTCTTGCTTAGGTTTAATACGATGCTGCAAAATCATTAAAGTACTTTCAATACCTTCATGAATATCTACCGTCTTCATTTCTGCTTCGTCAAGACGAGAGAAGGTTCTCAATGACTGTACGATTTCTCTAATTCTATCAGCCCCTACCATCATTGATTTCATTAGTTTAGGTAAATCCGAAACTAAAAAATCTATGTCAATAGCTTCTATTTCCTCTTGTATTTCTTCGGTCGGTTCGGGATATTCATCTTCATACAGTTTGAGTAAACCTAATATATCCTCAGCATAATTATTTGCATGAATTAAATTACCGTAAATAAAGTTAACGGGATTATTGATTTCGTGAGCAACCCCAGCCACAAGCTGACCCAAACCAGACATTTTTTCGCTTTGCACTAGTTGGGATTGTGTTTTCTGGAGTTGTTGCAGCGTTTGCTCTATCTGTTGCGCTTGCTTTTGAGCGTTCAGCGCAGTTTGTTGAGTTTCTGCATAAAGGTCGGCTTGATTAATGGCGATTGCAAGTTGGTCTACAACAGCTTGCAATAGTTCAACTTCACTATCGGTCCAAGGACGAGTTTCTGCCCAATGTCCGCAAACAATGACACCGATTTGACCGGAACGAGTTTGGATTGGTAGTACTATTTCTGATTTAATTCCTAAAGTCTCTAAAAATTGTCGATGTATCGGTTCTTCGCATTTGCTTACATCATCTATCTGCAATATTTCTTGCTTTATAAACAGTTCTGTTACCGAACCTACTTTATCTATAGAATGACGACCTATTAAACTGGGCAAGCTATGATTTTTTGATTCTTCTATAGTTTCCCAAATAGGAGGCTCAGTATTAGGATTGAACCAAGAAAAGCTACATCTATCAATGCCTAATAAATCTTTAATTTGTTGTATCGCCGTTTTTAAAACTGTGTTTAAATCTAATGATTCACGAATTTGACTAGCGAGATTGTTAAGAAGCTGTTCCCTACGTGCTAATTCACGATATTTTGTTTCTGATTCTTTTATCGCAGCTTCTGCTTGTTTTCGTGCTGATATATCTCGGGTAACGGTAGCAAAAGCTATAGGTTTCTCAGTTTTTTGGTCTTTGATGATAAAAACATTGTAATCAATTGGAATTAGTTTACCTGTTTTACAATGCTTAAAGCGAAATTCTCCTTGCCATCTTCCGGTATCTTGAATAATTGGTACCATATTCTTCTCAAAATATTCCCAATCTTCAGGTGTATGGTAGTCAGCTATAGTTGTCCGCTTATATTCTTCGTCACTATTTATTCCTACAAGTTTTTTTCCAGCTTCGTTAAGAAACAAAGTTTGAGTATTAAGTGCTGCTATAGCAATAAAGTCAGAACTATTCTCTATCAGAGATACAAACTTTTGTACATCTTCCTCTGCTTGCTTAACCTCGGTAATATCCATTACCATGCCATCCCAAACAATATCACCGTTAGCTTGCTTTTCTG
>CAKZYM010000941.1 GCA_937884685.1 uncultured Calothrix sp. | reverse complement strand
CCTTATTAAGGAGAAGGGAATATTTGTAGATTTGTAGTATTTTTCTTTAGCATGAGAAATCAGGGAGCGAGATGCTCCCACTACGAATATTTTTATCAAATTTATACTGCAACAGCTTCTAATAATTCAATTTATTCAGTTTCCGAAAATCTTTTCAAATGAATGTGAACTAGTTTAATAATTATATTTACAGTCCATTACTTAGCAGATTTGAACACCACTAATCTGATTATTAAAGAAGTCATAATAACCTAATTCCCAATCGGTGGAGCAAGTTCTACACGAGGTGTTCCACCACCACCAACACTATTAGGGCTATTGTTATCGACTATATATAATGCTTGAAATAGTTTCATAAAGTCGTTGTAAAATTTCCCGCTTTTACCATTGAAGTCATATCCATATTTCTCACGAAACTCGTCGGTCACTCCTTTTTCTAATGCAAAGTAATGAGCGTCTTCGTGGGAATCTTCTACAATATAAGCTCCATAATCTTGTAAAGCATCAAATAATTTTTTACCTGCTGGTGTTCCTAGTTTTAAACTTTCTTTAGTTATTTCTGGTGGAATTGCTAGCAATGAACCCTGTACTAATGCGTAGTTTGCACCACCGTATTGTTCTGCTGCATAGTCATCTGCGCGATTTGCTGGCCAGCGATATCCCGGTCTTTTTTCATCGTAAAATAAATATTTTTTTGCCCAAATTATCACTTTTAAAGCGTGATGAATAGGTTCGTCGTTTGTAAGTTCGTTTTTACGAATTGAACCACCAATTGAAGACAACCCCGAGCCAAAATGCGCTCCTCCTATTCCTTCTCCATATATATCTACATTTTCGTACCTCCAACCATACAAGGAACCTGATTTTTCACAACGAGCTAAAGGTGAAAGCTGTACTAATGTTCTACCATCTGGCATTAAAAAGGCTGAAGCGTTGTTTGGTGTATGATTTGGTTGTGTTGTCGCGTCTGGAATAATCAAATCATCGGGAATCGGTATGGCAATATCCATATATTGTGTACCGGTACAGCGACCTTCACCCCAAGCACCAGGAGCATAAACAGGACGGTACGGATATTTATCTTTCAATTCAAAGAAATATTCTTCATCTGCACTTGCTTGTGGGGATTTACCTATATTTGCCTTAAGGTACCGTGCATCGGAACCTATTGGCATGTTCCAAATTGATGTAGGCAAAAAGGGCTGTAAAAATTTGTCTCTTTTAGGGGTTGTACCAAAAGTACTCGAACAGCCCCACGATAAAGCCAAGATTACACCAATTAGAAAAATAACCAGAAGACGCAGCCAGAAGAGACTTGTAAAAAATGAAATTTTTTTCATTCTCGTGGTGTTTGTATTTTTGTCAAAAATAGTTAAGAAATAGTAAAATTTTGGATGGCATATTATCTATTATGTTATTTCCGCAAATCGCAATTTTGAATGGTAATCATCAGCATCTTACTACTTACGATTTCTTATTTTTTTACAAAAAAATCTTTAGAAAAATTATAGATTATATGTATTTATTTACTTTGCGCTCTTTGGAACAAAAGAGGATAATTTAGAAGTAAAGATGCTTTGCTTGAGCGCCTTAATCAATAGATACATTTATGATTATAGACATTGTAGCAAGAGGTGCAAAGCTTTGAAACAGCCTTGCTCGTTACCGAATCGCAAACCTCCGCTATTAATTCAAAACATTGGAATCTCAATGCTAAATAATCTTTGCTCAATCTAATCGCAAGAAAATTATTAATTAAAATGCTTGACTTGCATTTATCAAGGTTCAATTGATAAATTTAAATTTATGGTAAAAATAAATACATATCTATACATATAGTTTCTTACCTGAAAGCTCTTTCTCTTCAATACTTTTAATCGAATCAAGTCATTTCATTTATCTCATGATGAAAGATTATCTGGTTTGTTTATACAAAATATTTTCAGTATTTTCAGTATTTTGATTGCTTAGTTAAGTATTTATACTTTTATGTAGTAATATAAAATAATAAAAGATAAAAAGTAACTTTTAATAAACTTTGGCTAAAAAGTACAAAGTTGAATAGGAAAAGTTCATAAGAAAGTTTGTTTAACTTATGGGTGCTCTCAAAGGCTTTTAGACATCAAGTTTGATTTTTATATTCATAGATAAAGAGGTAACAAAGGGAAGTGAATTCACAAACCCTCACACAAAACAATCGTAAGTACGACGCGCGTCAAATAGCGCGATTCCATCGCCTTCGTCCTTGGCTGGGTTGGGCACGTGCAACTACAATTATCTGGAATTTCGCCTGGTTTATCCTAGGTTTGAAGTGGGATGATTTTAGAGGAGTATCCGAAGGTCACAAGCTCAGACGAGCTGTTCAGTTACGAAAAATGCTGGTACGTTTGGGACCTGCATTTATTAAGGTTGGTCAAGCTCTATCGACTAGACCCGATTTAATCCGTAAAGATTTTCTAGACGAGCTAATCAAGTTACAAGACCAATTACCACCATATAATAATGCTCTTGCTTTGAGACAAATTCAAAGCGAATTAGGTCATCCCATTAAAGAAATATTTAGCGAACTTTCCCCCGCTCCCGTTGCTGCTGCAAGTTTGGGTCAAGTTTATCGGGGTCGCTTGCTCACGGGTGAAGAAGTTGCGGTCAAGGTACAGCGACCGAATCTACGTCCGATTCTTTCGCTCGACTTGTATTTGATGCGCTGGGCTGCTGGTTGGTTGGCTCCTTGGCTGCCTTTGAATTTGGGACACGACCTGACTTTAATAGTAGATGAGTTCGGAATCAAATTATTCGAGGAGATTGATTATCTCAACGAAGGTCGGAATGCTGAAAGGTTCGCTACTAACTTTCGCAACGACCCCAAGGTCAAGGTTCCGGCGATTTACTGGCGCTACACTACAACTCGCGTTTTAACTTTAGAATGGCTTAACGGATTTAAGCTGACGGATACTGAGAGTATCATTGCAGCAGGTATAGATCCGCAAGAAATTATTCAAATAGCTGTAACTACAGGTTTACAGCAGTTATTAGAATATGGTTTCTTCCATGCTGACCCCCATCCAGGTAATTTGTTTGCTATGCCCGATGGTAGGATGGGCTATATCGATTTCGGGATGATGGATCAGCTATCGGAAACCACCAAGGAAACTCTTGTAGATGCGGTGGTTCACCTGATAAACAAAGATTATACCGATTTAGCTGGTGATTACGTCAAGTTGGGTTTCTTGACACCAGATACAGATATTCGTCCGATTGTTCCTGCTTTGGAAGCTTTGCTCGGAGATGCAATCAATCGTAATGTCGGGGATTTCAATTTCAAGACAATAACCGATGAGTTCTCCAAACTCATGTACGAATTTCCTTTCCGAGTTCCAGCCAAGTTTGCTTTAATTATTCGCTCTTTGGTGACTCAAGAAGGTATCGCACTATCGTTAAATCCTAACTTCAAAATTGTAGAAGTTGCGTATCCTTACGTAGCACGGCGATTGCTCACCGGTGAATCGGCTCAACTGCGACGAAGGTTAATCAACGTATTGTTTAAAGACGGTACATTCCAGTGGGAACGCTTGGAAAATATGATTGCGATCGCGCGTACCGACAACAATTTTGATTTGTTACCCACAGCACAAATGGGTTTACAGTTTTTACTTAGTGATGAAGGACAATTTCTTCAACAGCAGTTATTGCTAGCACTCACCGAAGATGACCGTTTGCATGCTGAAGAAGTTCAGCGATTGTGGAATTTAGTCAAAGATGATTTAAATCCATCCCGTTTGTTAGGTGCTGCTTTCGGAGTTTTAAGTCAGTTTTCCAGAGAGAGAGTAGCAGCAATATTACCAAGCTTTCCTGCTAGTGGTTCTGTGAATAGCAATTAGCACATTTAGGGAAATATTGGGGAGTTATTGAAAATTGCGAAACGGGAAAATTTCTATATCTACTCCCTAATCCCTAAACCTCCAGCAATTTTGGTTTGGCCAAGTACTAGTTAAATGTAATACTTATCAAATAACCTCTTAGTAACCAGCATATAAATTAGGAGTTTTCATGTATTATTACCCTTCAGATCCGCCATATTTAATTTTAGCTATCGGATTTTTTATTGCCATAACTTCTGGTGCTGCGTTAGATGGAACTTTAAAATCAGTTTCAAAAACATGGCGCAAACAAGGTGCGGAAAAATCTGCTCCTCGTTTCTCCAATAAACAGTTAGTAGTACCATTTATAGGAATAACAATCGGTATTGGTTTATTTCTTTGTTCCGGTTTAGCTATATTTGGTTTTCCTGTTTGGTTAGCTTGTGCGGTTGGTTTACCAATTACTCTTTTGACTTGTATATTAACTGCCTTTCAGTTGGGTAGTATGATGACTTATGCTGAAAACAGAGGATTTAAATCTTTGGATTTAGATTCTTTTAGTTAGGAAAAAAAGAATTTCAAATGTTTCCTAATTTAAGTCTATAGTTAGGGTCATAGTATTGGTATCTAAGGATTAATATTCCGATTGCGAACCTATAATATTATCCTTAAAAGCGGTACTAGATTTACATATTTAAAATTAACTATTCGCTGTTAATTTATTGCTTTACATCGTAAGCAGTTTATCAACGGCGAATAGTTTTTTATATAGTCAATACTAAAGTAAAAGTTAGTATTAAGTTTACTTATAGCGTTTATCAAACAACTGAGGTACAGTTTGCTTCTTTCCCCTCTCCCTTAACAAGGAGAGGGGTTAGGGGTGAGGTCTCTAGGTGTACTTCAGGCTTACTGAGAAACGCTATATTTTTAATATAAAATTATGCAGCAATGGTTTATTTAAGCAATAATATCTATTAATTTTTGACATTTTACCTTGATTCGATAACCTTGAATTCAATTCTGAGAATATAAGTTATGGAACAGCCTAAATTACTGTCACTTTTACCTATAAATTGAAATCTGATTTTAATAAATTAGGTTAATATACGGAAGATATTTATCTATACTCTGAAGATAATATATAAAGTTGTTATTTTTATGCAATAAAACCTTTTTTTACATATACAAATAGAGACATAGCATAATGAAATTATCTTATTACAAATTACCTAATGGCGAGAGAAACTTTGGAGATAATCTCAATCCTTGGATATGGGATCAACTAATTCCAGATGTTTTAGATAATGATGAAAGTGTGGCTTTTGTTGGTATTGGAAGCTTAATTAATGATGGATTACCATACCGTACTCGTCATGCGAGTAAAAGAGTGATTTTTGGTACGGGAGTAGGTTATGGTAAAACTACAGAGGTAAAGCTTGACGAATCCTACAGAATATACTGTCTGCGAGGTTCTCTTTCCGCGAAAGCTCTAGGAGTAGAAGAAGACTTAGGAGTCACCGATGGAGCAGTTTTAATTCGCAGAGTTTATCAAAATAACGTTAAAAAAAACTATCGTTTTTCCTATATTCCTCATTATGAACTTGCAGGCAAAGGATGGGAAAATGTTTGTAAAGAATTGGGATTTGGTTATATCGACCCAAGATGGACTGTAGAAGAAGTTTTATCAGCTATTAGCAAAACAGAAGTATTGCTATGCGAAGCTATGCATGGTGCAATAGTTGCTGATGCTCTTCGGGTTCCATGGATACCAGTTGCTACCAATTCAACTATTCTTTCTTTTAAATGGCAAGATTGGTGTTCTTCTATTGGGGTTGAATACAAACCTAACTATATTGAAAGATTACAAAATCCCAAAGAAAAGCAGGATTTACTAACTCCAATTCGCTTAGTTAGAGATAAAATTAGGCAGCGTAAAGCAAGCCAAGCTTTAAAGCAGGTTGCAATGAATCAACCTTCTTATTTAAGTAAGGATTCACGTATTGAAACTTTGACACAACAACTTGAAGAAAAACTTCATCTGTTCCAACAAGATGTAAAGAAAGGGTTGTTTGTATAGTCAATCTGTTAATGTCACAATATTAAGGACTTATCCATAAAATACAACCTTTCACAAATGTGTAAGTCCTAATATTTTTTAAATAAAATTCTATATATTTGTAGTTTGTAAAACTGATTTTTTAAATTATATATTTAGTAAGAGCAAATAGTTATGCTAAAAGAATATTGTTTTTGTACTCTCGCAGTAGGTAAAAGATATCGTACCCATGCAAGAATACTTGCAAAAGATATTCAAGACCAAGCACCATTAGTAACTTTTGTAGTTTTGACAGATGAACCTGCTGATTTTGAAGAGTATAGTCATGTTATTGCTATAAAACATCGATTGCAAAGCGTTAAAGGATATCATGACAAGCGCTTTGTAATAGAAAAGTCATTAGAAAGATTTGACACCTGCGTATTTTTAGACTCCGATATGCGAATCATTGGTCGGCTACCAAAGAAGCTAGAATGGCTTCCTGGAATTACAGCAAGAACTGGATGTAATATTTTAAAGCATAATACAGAAATAAAACTACGTCCGGAATTTGCAGCAATAGAGCAGGTAGCAGAGAAATTAGATATAAATCTTCAGGAAACAACATGGTTTCATGAGTTTATGTTTGTTGTAAAAAAACAAGCTGGTGCAGAACAGGTTTTTCTGAAACTTTGGCAGGATATTTCCTATGTATTTGAAATGCGAGGAATTTACGATGGAGAAGGAAATGTAATGGGATTAGCTGCGGCCAAAGCAGGTTTACCCATCAGATTTGATTCCGAAGATAGATTTCCATTTTTCAAAGATAATATAGAGAAAATCAGAGTAAAAATGGGACAGTCAAATATACAAGAAAAACAAATTTATTTCGATATGCACAAGGATATTGAATATCCGAAACGTACATTTATCAGAAAAATTATTGATAAAATTACTCAGAAATCTATACTTTATTATAGATTCTTGAGACTAAAATATATTTTAAAACGAAATTCTGGTATTCAGGAATTATTCTAATTCAAATATTATTTGTACAATCAAATTGTGAAAATGCAGAAACCCGGTTTTTTATAAATTGGGTTTCTCAGAGTATAAATTAACTAATCCCTACTCCCCATCTACTTCGTCAGCAAACGCAAGAAAGTTTTAGCTTCATTCATGGTTTTTTGCCAAGAAGTTGGTTTGGGTTTTTCTGGGAGGATTCAAATTTCGGTAATGTTCCCAAATTTCCCAGTAGGGACAACCTGGTTCGTGTAGGTAGCGGTAATGCAGGAAGGTCTCGCGGTAAGGAAAATCAATATTTTCTCCATTACAAACCCGCTCAAATAATTTAGAGGATAAGCCGATATAGTGCAGATAGGTTAAAAGGTTTCCTCTGTAATATACTAAATTATCTTGTTTGTCAAAATGGGATGATGTAACGCAACAACCAGTTATTTTACTTTCTGATAAATTAAGTGCAAAATTATAGTTATAAACTCCAGAACGCATTACGATGTAGTTAAGAATAGTTTGGTCGGGAGCATTTTTATATAATATTTATGCTTCTCCGGCTTGCAATTGGGATAATAGGTATTTGCGTTTTTAAACATCAAATAAATGCTTTTTTGTACCGTAAAACCCATAACAAAATATTTACTTTGAAAGTTACTACAATGTTGAGCTATTATAATTTTTATTATCGATAAATTTTGATTAGTGTGTAGTAAGGATTTTAATTCTTGATATACTTACATTAAAGTTAAAACTCTTACTACGAATTTTTAATTTTTAATATAAAAAATGGTGCGTTGCGCTAAAGCGACAACACACCTTACTTAATCTAAAAAAATCACTACCACTCAGCTTTTATCGGCTCATCAATCCCGTTGCGATATCTACCATTGAAGAGTTGCTGTAGCCATAATTCTAAAGTAAAAACTGTTCCGATACGGTCGAATGAATCTTCACCATTAAGATGATTTTCCCAGTCTTGCAATGTTACTTCGCGATTGCAGTATTCTGGATATAGTGCATCGGGAGCTTGCAAAAGACGAGTAACTAAGCTTCGGGCTGGTTCTTGACGAAGCCAACCGTTATAATCAGTAAATTCACGTAAAACGCTTGAATCTCCTGAAGAATTATTAGACTTGGATGCAGGTTTATTTAGATTCAACTTACGTTCAACTTTTGACCAGATTTTACGTTGTAAATTTATCAAATCTCCTTGCCAACCGAGAGGTACGACAACTTCAGAAATAGGTTTACCAATTTTTTGCCACGGTAATTCTTTAAAAAGTTTGGGGAAACGATTGAGTAACATTAAGTAATACAAGCCACCCAAGTCCTCACCTGTAGAATAAAGAGCATACCAATATTCTTGAAGTTGATTATCCATCCAGGGAAGACGAACATTGATTCCTTCAACAGCACCCATTCGCCAATCTTTGGAGATAAAAGACCTGGTACGACTATCAAGTCCCAACTTGTAGCAAGACGACCCCAAACTCTCGAAATAGGCACGAGCGCGTTCGCGAACTGATTTATGATGTTGTGGAGACCGAGCAAACCCATCAAGATTTAACTGACGACAGAGATATTTATCGAAATCTTCGGCTGGGAAAAATTGTCTACCATCAAAGCGACCAGCACAATCACCGTGAAATACGATATCAAAAGACCGATGCTTGCTCACCCAATCCAAGAGGGAGCTAAATTGCATATGAATGATGCTAGCTGGAGCATCCATTTCCCATAAATAAGGAATCCGTGGAAGCAGCCAATTCTGAGAATTCATCTCTATCCAATGATGTTTTGCACCTGCTATTTTGGCAACTTGTGGTGCAATTAGTAAATCATCGCAATTAGCTTGACCGTAGGTAATTGTTTCAGGAGGAGAACTTGCTTTACCCACAGCAGCAGCGAGGAGCGAACGAGAATCGAGTCCACCACTCAAAGGAATACCCAGTCGTTCTCCCGGAAGACAGCGACGCTCGACAGCATTCAAAAACATCCTCCCGAGTTCTTCTACAATTTCGCGACGGTCGGGAAGTTTTTCATAAACAGAAACGGAATCCCAAGACCAGTAACGATGGCTTTTAATGGTTGCTCTATCTTCATCCCAAGTCAAAACTGTAGCAGCAGGTAATCTTTCTACTCCCATAAACCAACTATTGTCTTGGAGGGGATAGCGAATCCCGAGAAAATCCTCAACTGTGTCTCTATCGAGGGTTGGTTGATATCCCGGTAAAGCTAACAGAGCTTTGATTTCTGAAACCCAAACCAGGGTATTTTCCCAGATAGTCCAATGAAGAGGACGAACCCCGAAGCGGTCATTAATCAAATGCAATTTACGGGAACGCTCGTCGTAAAGAACTGCATAGAATTGAGCGTCAAGAGGATGTAAAAACTTCCAGGGTTGGTCGCTTTGACGATAGTTTTCGTAAGCTGCTAGGAACCATTGAGCATCGGTAGTTATTTGAGAATCTGCAAACCGACCATCCGGTGTAATCGGACAATCCCGATGGTTGTATAACTCTCCATGGAACCATAGGTAGCAAGAATTAGCTCGAACTGGCCCAGGAGGGATTTGCTGTACAAAAGAACGAGATTGTGTAGCCCAAACGGTATTTTTTGCAAATAATTCATCATTGACATAAAACGAGCGATGGGTGATTGCTTGCTGCATTTTTTCCAAAATATCAGAGCAATTATGCCAATCTCGTCCACCTGAGAATCCAACTAATCCAGGCATAATAAATACTATAAATACTAATTAATTCAAAGTTGACAAAGGATGTAAATTAAAATTAGTTCTTTAAAGAACGCAACAAAGTTTTGACTTCATTGACGTTTTTCTGCCAAAAAGTTTGTTTGGGCTTTTCAGGAAATACTGGTGGTGGTAGCTGTGGGTTTAGATTGCGGTAATGTTCCCAAATTTGCCAATAAGGACAACCCGGTTCGATGCGAATACCGGCCCAATGTAGGTACTGTAATGGTTGATTGACTGTGGGGTCAATTAATTTATGTCCTTCATGTAGAAAGTGGGATGTTCCTCCCCAGTTTCCCGGTGCTTTACCTTCTCGATTAACTATGTTGAAACGGTTGGGAATTCGCTTGAGCAACATATAGTTAATAATTGGCTGGTCGGATGTCTTTTCCGAGAAATCAAAGTATTCTGGATGTTTTGCACATTCTGCGAAGGTTTCGTATAAATCCTGTTCGGATATTAAGTTTTTCTTGGAACCCCAGAATCCACCGTTGAATATGTCTTTAACTTCGCTTTCGGTAAATACTTTTTCTTCCAAGACTGTGGAACTAAATACGTTTCTGATTCCACCTAAATGTTGATAATCACAGCAAATAAAGTCAGTTTCTTTTAAATAATTGAGATTGTCGATAATTTTTTCAAAGACAACTATATCTGTATCTATATACAAAAACTCATCAAACGGACCAAACCAGCAAGCTTGTTTCCGAAATTGGTTGGGACGAGCAAAGAATTTACCACCAAAGGTTTCATATAATTTGTTAGATAAGCGGTCAATAAATTCTAAATCTTCGTAAACTCCTACTCCATAATATTTGCCGAGAGTATCAGCAATATTGTGATAATTATCATCATAAGGAATCATCACAATGGGAGTTTCTTTATCGTGGAGACGAATGCTATTAAGTAAAGCAATAGCATGGTCTGTCACTTTATCATTCGCAATGATATAAATTCCTCTAGTCATGAGTTATGCTCCTACTTTTATTCCTAATTTTTTTAAAACTCGGGTACTTAAACTTGGTGGTGCGTTGTAAGCTACAGGTTTAGTAGTAAATTTTGGTCGTTTATCGGGTTCGTGTAAGTAGCGATAATGTAAGAAGGTTTCACGGTAAGGAAAGTCAATATTTTCTCCACTACAAACACGACTAAATAGTTTAGAAGATAAACCGATATAGTGCAGATAAGTTAAGCGATTACCTCTGTCATATACTAAATTGTCTTGTTCGTCAAAATGGGGTGAAGTAACGCAACATCCTGTGACTTCTTCTGCTGGTAAATGGTGTGATAAATTATAGCTAGAAACTTCCGACCGCATTATCATGTAGTTGAGAATTGTTTGGTCGGGAGCATTTTTATATAATATTTCTGCTTCACCAGATTCTAATTTTGAGAGCAGATTTTTTTTTCTTTCTTCATTAAATAAACCTTTTTTTGCACCGTATAAACCAGCGCAGAATATTTCGTTATCTAATCTAGATTGAGGAAAAACATCGAGCAAATTATTAGAATTAACATTGTAAACATGACTCAGGTCTTTATACTGAAAATCATAAATAACAAAGTCATTATTATTTAATTGCTCAAATATATAATCCAGAGAATTTAAGATTAAAATATCAGCATCTAAATATATAAACTTATCAAAAATGCCATCAAAACCGCAAAATCGGCGATGCATTCCCAAACGATAAACCCCAGAAATACCTTTTTCTTGCCAAACTTTGTAAGCATCAGGATGTGCTTTCCATATTTGAGCAGAAAAATCTTCCCACAGTTTCATTGTAGAATTATCTGTAAATATTTCTACATTATCCCTGTGTTTAATCTCCTCACGTATTCGTTCTAAACGGTCATCATAAGGAATAATCGAAACAGGATAATTCTTACCAGCATTTACTTCAAGAGAATTGAGTAAAGCTACTAATTGGTCAAAGACAACATCATTCGCAAGTATATAAATTCCTTCAGTCATTAAAGCCTCCATAAGCAGTAGCAAGTAGCAAGTAGTAATTAGCAAGTAGCAAGTAGCGAGTAAGGAGTTATAAATTATTAATTTCCCTCCCTCTCTCCCTCTTCTCTCTCTACTTCCTCAATTAATAATAATCAAGAGATATTTTTTACATATTTCGAGAGCCATGAAATTAGATTTAGTTCGTGTAAAATAATTTGTCTGGCTTCAGCGATTGCGTCTTTTGCTTCATACCAAGCATCGGGTGTGGATGTCACTTCTTTTATATAAGCTAATCCTTTTTCATCCATACTGGGTAATCTTAAAAAGCTACCGGGAGGTAATAACTTATCAGCAGCAGGACCACCGTAATAAATTGGTAAACACCAAGCTAATAAAGAATCCCAGAGCTTTTCGCTGACGTACCAATCATTTTCAGCATAGTTTTCCACCGATAAGTTGTAATAGTAAGGAGCAGTACCATACCATTTATTACCAAGCTCACCACTTCCCCTAGACCAATCCGGTAAATTACGTCCGTATACATCAAGTTCTAATTCACTATCTCGCAACATTCTTAAAAAAGCCAAACGCTTGCGATGATTCTCGGTTCTATTAATACCTGATGTCACCCAACTCAAAGGTTTTTCTTTTATCGGTGGTGGCATTTCATTTAGTTCTTTAAATGAATTAGGATAATACCAAATTGCTGGCATATAGTCGGGACTCGGAGCAAAATCATCAGGACCAGATACATAGCCACAATAATTTTTAGCAGCTTGATAAAAGCCTTTATTTTTCTCTATAACTTCATCTAAAGGAGGTTCGCGTAATAGATATATTACTCTTTCTGGAGGTATACCTCGCAATTTTTCTTGGAATAATTCTTGAGATTTTTGATATTTAGATTGCGCTTTTTTATTCTTCCAAAATAGCAAACGTTTGCGGGGTGGTTTGGGAAAAGTTGTGTAATTATACATCAACAAAAAATCTGGTTTTGGATGCGTTGCCAGCAGTTGAATATTATCCCAAACACCAAAATGACCTGGAGTTTGTTGCCACAGCCAATCGCTTCTATTATCCAAAGCGCTGTAGCTACTCATCATACCAATTATTGTTTTATTCATAATCGTAATTGTATATTTTTTATTTTTTATTTTTTATTTTTAATAATAAGGGCATTGGTAATTGATAATTCCTAACTCTTAACTCCTAATTCCTAACTCATAACTCCTAACTCTTAACTCCTAACTCTTAACTCTTAACTCCTAACTCTTAACTCCTAACTTTTAACCGGTCTTAAAGATTCGTCAACGTAACTAAGGATTTTCTCGGCTCGATTTTCCCAAGAAAACTGTTTGACGAATTCAATACTTTCAGAATAACCTTCTATTTTTAAAGGATAATTTTCTAATACCATTGCTAATGTTTGACTTAGTTCGGCTACGCTATCGGGTTCGCACCAAGCGGTAACTCCTTTGGTATTTTCAAACTCTGTTAAAGAAGGGATTTTTGTGGCAACTATAGGAGTTTGAGAAGCAAAATACTCAAACAGTTTTAAAGGAGAAGTAAAAGTAGCAGCTTCTCCGGAACAGTGGGGATGAACTAAAACGTTTGCTGCTTGTAATAATGATGCTAATTCTTGTTGTAAAACAAAGCCAACAAAAGTAATATTATCTACCTGCTTTTGTTTCGTTAATTGCTGATAGTAGTTTACT
>CAKZYM010000940.1 GCA_937884685.1 uncultured Calothrix sp. | reverse complement strand
AAAAACTCCCAATTATTAAATCCCCTTAGCTTCACCTTCCCCCCGGGAATCGGCAGCACCTTCGAGGGTGCCATCTGGTTTGACGATAATTAGGTTGGAGTTACCCCAGGGGTTGGTTTGCCTGATTTTGTGTCCTCGTCGTTTTAATTCTTGCAAAGTCAGTGCATCTAATCCCCAAGGCTCGACACGCAATGTGTCGGGGAGCCATTGATGATGGATGCGGGATGCAGAAACTGCTGCTGCTGCATCCATGTCATATTCCAAGACGTTAAGAATAATTTGCAGAACTTGGGTAATGATAGTGCTACCTCCTGGAGTCCCTACAGCCATCCGCAATCTGCCATTTTCGGTGACAATTGTCGGAGTCATGCTTGATAAAGGGGTTTTCAAGGGTGAGATGGAATTAGCTTCGTTACCAACTAAGCCGAAAGCATTGGGAACTCCTGGTGCTGCCGAAAAATCATCCATTTCATTATTAAGAACTATTCCCGTCCCCGGTGTAACCACACCTGCGCCAAAACCTAAATTAATCGTAAATGTCAAACTTACAGCGTTAAGTTGTTCGTCGATGACTGTTAAATGACTGGTTTCTGTAGACTCTTTGGATTTTGGATTTGCAGGTATTAATTCGGGTTTTGTAGTTGCAAGTTATAATTAAGATGGTTTAGATTGACTAAAATTTTGTAGCGTCTGTTTACTAAACGGTATTACTTGAGTTGAAGGTTTTGCACGCTGCATATCAATTTGCTGACGGCGCAGTTTTGCGTACTCGGGATTGATAAGCTGTTGTTGGGGAACTTTGACAAAATCAGGGTCACCTAAATATTCCGAGCGGTCAGCATAAGAAATTCGCATTGCTTCAGCCATCAAGTGTATCGCGTCGGGGTGATGCCATCCTAGAGATTTTAAGTCAGTATCGCCGATAATATTTAACATCTGCAATAAATGAATGCCTCCCGATGATGGTGGTGGCATTGAACAAACTCTAGCTTTACGAAAATTACCACAGACTGGTTCCCGCCAAATCGGTTTATAGGATTTTAAATCGTTATTAGTAATCAAACCGCCATTTTTTGCCATATCATCGGCAATTGCGCTAGCGATTCTTCCGGTGTAGAAGCTTTGGGGATTAGCAGCAATATCTTGTAGAGTTTTTGCCAAATCCTGCTGTACGAGCTTTTCTCCAGGTTGATAATAATTACCGTCACGAGTAAAAATAGCTCGCGCTTCTTGGTTGCTAGCAATCATTTTCTTACGTCTTTTGACAGCATTAACAAACCTATTGCTGACAATAAAACCATCCTTAGCCAATTTAACCGAAGGCTCAACAACCTTTTTCCAAGGTAACTTACCATAGCGACGGTGAACTTCATACATACCCGCGACAGTTCCCGGTGTACCCACAGCCAAATAACCATTAATACTTGCATTTCTACGTACCTTACCTTTGTCGTCTAGGTACATATTTTTCGTCGCTTTCAACGGAGCGCGTTCGCGAAAGTCCAAAGCTTTTATTTTGCGATGTCTAGAATTACGCAACAGCAAAAAACCACCACCACCGATTCCCGCAGAAAAAGGCTCTACAACCGAAATTGCAAAAGTAGTCGCTACAGCAGCATCAATTGCATTGCCTCCTTCTTGTAGCATTTTCAACCCTGCATCGCTTGCCAAAGGATGGGCTGAAACCACCATTGCTCTTTTACCGCGCAGAGGTTGTTTAAACGCAGCACTAGCAATTTGCGTATAAAAAACAACGATAAATAAAAGAATTGAGCGAGACAAAATACGCATATTATTTTCTTATAAAAGAAGTAAGAAAATTTATATCATGAAGCAAGTGCCTTTGTACTTTAAGATTTATGGTCAAGTTTGAAGGTCAAAGGTTAAATGAATTGAGCTGATTATATTTTTCTTAATAAACAATACTTGCTCTAAGCGTCCTAATTTATTTAATTTTGCATGTAGTGTGTTAGATAACTGATAACTGTTAAAAATGAAAACAAAAGCAGATTTACCGATTAACTTTTTACAGGGTAAAGAGACTTTACCAATTATCGAGGCTTACTTTGAATTCGTTCAACTAAAACAGCTTTATCGTCAAGGTTGGTTACATAACGGGATTTTATTAGAAAATTGTGAAAGCGTTGCCGAACATTCTTTTGGTGTTGCTTTATTAGCTTTAGTTTTAGCTGATGAATATTCTGTAGAATTAGATACAGCCAAAGTAATTAGGATGGCATTGATTCATGACTTAGGAGAGATTTATGCAGGAGATTTTACTCCAGCAGATAATATTGATAAAAAGGATAAATATACGTTAGAAAAAAAATCTGTAGCGAAGGTGTTAGAAAAACTTCCTAATGGATTTAAGTGGATAGCATTATGGGAGGAACTCGAGATAGGTGAATCAGCAGAATCGCAGTTTGTTAAACAGCTTGATAAATTAGAAATGGCTTTACAAGCTAGCGTTTACGAACATCAAGGACTTGCCGATTTATCTATGTTTTTTACTTCTGCAAATAAAGGTTTATCTTCGGTAGAGTTGAAGCTGATATTTAGT
>CAKZYM010000939.1 GCA_937884685.1 uncultured Calothrix sp. | reverse complement strand
AGTTAAAAATAGTTCAATTATCATTATTTAGTTTTACAAATTAGTTGCGATGCGAAGAGCGAACTGTATTTACAAACGATATCCCGGTTCTATTCCCTCATCAATCCAAGCATCAATTGCTGTTTTTAAGTCCGACTCAATCATGGTAGACCATTCTTTTTCATTAATGATTGTTTGAAATACCAATTTTTTACCACGACCAAACTTTGTTACTAGATATCCGCGATATACATTATTTTTACGTTTAACCATTGTGTTTATTAATTTAATTGAATAATACAAATATGTTAGAGGAAATAAAGTGCTAAATTATTTGATTAATTGTGAAACGGAAACAAGTTTTTAAAGTACTTTTAATATAAGAGTTGTGAATACCCGTTTAACATGTCACTAATCGAATATCTAGAGCATGATAATTGGCGCGAAGTTCTCCACAGAAATTTTGAAGGAGCAATTAACCTGCTACAAACGGATAGATTTGGTAGATGTTCTAGCGCTGTTGATGATATCAAAAGTTGGTTGACTTGTGGTGGTGTAAGTCGCGTCAAACTTCAGTTAAACCGACAGATGAAGGGACGACGTTTAGATGAGGAGCGTCAAGGAGAAATTCGTGATTATTTAGAGCAACTGGTACAAAAAAACCAACGCTCTTTATTGGAACTAATAGCTGACGGTATTATTCCTTGGAACCAAGCTGACTTTCTGACAACGATGGGTATTGCTGAAGCGGAATTCGATGCAATGTGGGAACAGATTTTAATAGGCGCTAATCCCTTTGAAACCTGGATGTTAGCGAATGGCTATTCTCAAGACCAAATCAACCAAATCTATCAAATCATCGACCGTTGGCTTGTTAAAACTGAATTAAATCTTGATACACGACCTGATGAACCCACTTGGAACTGATTGTGATTGCTCATAGAAACTCAACTAAAACAATCATGGTAAAAAATATCAGAAAATTGCAATAGCTAATCTGTTATCCAAATTAAATTTTCTCTCTATTCTTGTGTTTATTTCTTCACCACATGGGGGCATTATGCTAAGAAAGGTTTTCTGCACTATACAGCTATGTAAAAAGTCGAAGATATTATCTCCGACTTAATTACAATTTAATTAACAATCAATTATTTATCCTTCTTATTGATTTAACCAAGCTTCTAAATCAGCAACACTAGAAAAGTCCAATAAAGCTTCTCCTAAATTCTCCAATTGTTCTACCGATAATCCTCGAACTCGCTCAATTAATGATGCATCAATTTCACCAATACGGCGATTTAGCTGACGTAGAATTAAGTCCTGTTTTCCTTCAAACTTGGCTTGTTCTCTATCTCTTTGATAAAGTGGCTCTAATCTCATAATCAACTCCCTATCATCTTCTTCTATATCTTGATTTAATTTCAAATTTTCTCGCAGGTTGTAAACCAATTCGAGTGTTGCTTGTTGGTATGGATGATTTAATGGTAACGCTTGCAGTTCAATAATCGCTTGTTCTTGTTTGCTTCCCCTACCCAAAAGTCTTAACCACAATGTTGCTGGTATTTCTGGTAGTTGGTGTATCGCTACAATTGCTGTCCGCAAAGCTTTCGGTAAAAAATGTACCCCTGTACACCATTTTTCTTTTTGAATAGCTCCAAAGCTTAACAATTTAGATTCGGATATGGTTGGAGTTAAAACCCATAACTTTGGTATTTCTGAATCTTGAAGTTTAGTTTTATTTGCTTTAGCTTCCCGTCGCAGTTCAGCTTTGACTTCTAATAATTTTAGAATACAATCGCATATTTCATCGGTAGAAACAGCATTGCGAAATGGTTCTATTATTGCAGGGTATTCTGCAAATCTTCCAAGCAATCCTAGTATTTGTAAATTGGAGGATTGCTGTGCTGAAGGAGTAAATAAAACGTCTATTTCTTTTATCTCTCCTGAAACTTTTTCTGATGGTTTAACTTCTCCATAATCTTTAAGTAATTTTTCTAGATAATCTTTGGCAAATTGGTCATGTATAAAGCGTGTCATTTAATTGATTAGTTTCATATTTTTGTAGATGCTTATACTAATATTTTACCTGTCAAAATACATTTATAAAATGTATTTAAGTTGCTTGTATTCTATTACTATTACTCGTAATAATATAATTGCTTTCGCGCTAAAGTTAGCGCGATATAGATAAGTAAAAATTACATAGTATTACTATTTTTTCAACTCATCAACAATAGAAGTATCCTAATATTTACCTTCAAAGTAACTACAATATTCATCTTTTTGAAGACTAGGATTAACAGCGCAAGGTAATAAGTAATCGCCCGAAGCATATTTACAATCCAAGCACTGATAAGATAAATAATCTCCGCTTTCTCCCTTATCATTTTCATAATTTCTACTTAATCTGACCAGCATATATGAAGTATCTCTATCCCCTTGGAATGCTGCTCCTGTCCCAAATAAAATAAGCCCAATTGCAAATCCACAGCTTCCATAATTTGCCTTTTTAAGTGTTTGTGGAGTTTTATTTCCTGTTAGTGGAAAGGCTATTAATCCAACTCCAGAAATAATAAATATGCTAATACTTATAGCTGTTGCCCAGGATGATAAGCAAGCTAACGAATACCAAATCCCTATTTCTTGGAATTGTTGTAATTGATTTTTTATTCTATTCATGACTAAAATCTATTGGTTTACCGTTGAAATGTTGATAAATCTTATTCGCTTCCAACCAATTGGGTAATGTTCTTTCTACTTCTTCCAATTCGTTACCATTCTCATCGACTAACCCATGTACAATTTGTACTCTAGATAATGGTGTTTCTCCATTAGCAGAGAATTTTTTAAGTTGAATTGTGCCCGATTTTCTGGCTTCAAATGTTCCTTCTACGGTGCTTTCATTGGTAAAATAGTGGTTAACACCAATAAAGTATTCTTTGGCTTTACGAGTATCTGTAAGATGCATTGAGAAGAATTTCATTGCAGCATCTTTACAGCTATCAATTTTCTTTAGGT
>CAKZYM010000938.1 GCA_937884685.1 uncultured Calothrix sp. | reverse complement strand
GTTTTTGTTTTCGGTTTTTTTTATGATTAATATGTATATTGTTTTTTTTTTTTTGTTGTTTGTGGTGGTGGTGGTGGTGCTGGTGGTAGTGTAGTGGTATCTGCTGTCAATAATAATCTTGCTGGTCTTACAGTAACCGCTAATGGTGGTACGGGTGGTAATGCATTAGCCAACGAACCCCACGGTCCTGGTGGTGGTGGTGGTGGTGGTGTAATCTTCACCAGTCCCGGTGCAAATACAAGCGCTGTTGGGGGTGCATCAGGTCAGACAAGCGACCCTCTGGAACCTTTTGGTGCTACTGCTGGCTCTAACGGTACTACTTCTAATATCAACAATATTAATGGCGTTAGCTCCGGTGCTGAATGTTTGCTGCCAGAATTAACTATTACTAAAACAACTTCTACCCCTGGTCCAATTATCAAACCTGGACAGGCTACATACACAATTACTGTTAGTAATGCTGCCAATTTATCCGATGCAAGTGATGTTAATATTTCCGACCCCTTACCCAGCGGTTTCACTTTTGATGCTTCGGTTAATCCCACGATTGAGTTAACTGGAGGTGCTACTCGTACTAGCACTAGCAATCCACCTAACGGCGCAGAAGTAGCGACTTTTGGTAGTTTTACCATTCCTGGTGGTGGTAGTGTTGCTATTACATTTACAACTAATATTGACGAAAATGCACCGAATGGTGTTTACAATAACCCTGCAACTGCTACTTATACAGATGCTACAAACACAACAAAAAGTGTGAGCTACGACCCTGCAAATCCCGATGAAGATGTACAGGTAGGAAGCAATGTTCCCACAGACCCCGAGCGTTTGCGGGGATTGAAAAGAATTACCAATGTATTCAGAAACGGAGTTCCTATCAGCGGAATCAATTTTGATACTTTCATTGACGACCCCAACGACCCCATCGATAATTTACCCGGTTGGTTTCAACTTTCACCAGTCGGAGTATTTAATATTAGTCCGCAATTACCATTACAAACTGGTGACGAAGTTGAGTACACAATGTATTTCCTCGCTGATGGAAATCGACCCGTTGAAAACGTCAGATTTTGCGACCCAATTCCTCAAGGAACTACTTTTTTACCCGATAGTTTCGGTTCCGGTAGCGGTATTTCCATAAATTTATCGGGTACAGAAACAGTCAATACTAATAGCGATGATGGAGATAGCGGTAGCTTTTTTGCCCCTGGTTCCCAGCTTCCAGCAAATAATTTCTGTCCCAGTCAAGATAATCCGACTGGTGCGGTAATTGGAAATTTAGGAACTATCAATCATACTCTTGGAACCAATTTTGGGTTTATTCGGTTTCGAGTGAGGGTGGATTAATAAGTAGCAAGTAGAAAGTAGAAAGTAGAAAGTAGAAAGTAGAAAGTAGTAAATAGCAAGTAGGGAATAGGAATAGAAGAACTAAAATAACCATAGATTGTAGAGACGTTGGATGACAGCGTCTTTTTTGTTGGAAGATTTTAGAGCGAAATTTGTTTATGAGGCTAGAATATTCACTACATATGTCTTTGAGGTATTTTTAAATTTGTGTGATTGAGACCTCTAGAAGTGGTCTGTTTCATAAAATATGATAGGTAAAAAGTTTTTAGTTGTAACATCTTATTCTGCATATTTGGCGTTTAAGCGCAATTACAAACTGTTAGAATTATTATTTCTTGTGATTTTTGGGAAAACTAAATTTATTAGTTTAGTATCTCGTCTGAGCAGACTATCGTGAAATTTTTCTCGAAAATATACCAATTTGTCAAAAATATTTTTAATATCAATCAATTCTCTAAAGAAAAATCTAATTTATTTATCTACAGATATTTATATTATTTATTTTTACCCATATTCATATTACCCATAACTTCTTGTCAGCAATCAAAGTCAGACAATCAAACTTTAAAACCGCTTCCGCAAGATTCATCAATACAGGTTTATTTTAATCATTCTCAAACTTCTGAATATCAAGAACCTTATCGCAAAAAAATTCGTAAGGGTGATAATTTAGAAAAAATAATTGTTGATGCGATTAATCAAGCAGAATCTACAATTGATATTGCAGTACAAGAATTACGTTTACCTCTAATTGCTCAAGCATTAACTAAAAAGCATCAATCGGGAATTAAAGTCAGAATAATTTTAGAAAATAACTACAATCGTCCTTGGAGCGACTTTACATCTGATGAATTAATTAAACTAACAAAACGAGAGCAGCAAAAGCATTTAGAATTTATCAAGTTTGTCGATATTAATGAAGATGGTAGAGCATCCGATGCAGAAATCAATCAAAGAGATGCTTTAAAAATTTTACGTAACTCCAAAATACCTTTAATCGATGATACCGCTGATGGCTCCAAAGGTAGCGGTTTGATGCATCATAAATTTATAGTTATCGATAATCGCTTTGTAATTGTAACTTCTGCTAATTTTACATTATCGGGAATTCACGGCGATTATGATAATTACGATAGCTTAGGAAATGTTAATAATTTAATCAAAATCGATAGCGTTGAATTAGCCGATATTTTTACAAACGAATTTAACATCATGTGGGGTGATGGAGTCGGAGGTAAATTTGATAGTAAATTCGGTTTACAAAAACCTCGACGAGATTTTCAGGAAGTAATTTTCGGGGATAATAAAATCACAGTTAGTTTTTCTCCTACTTCTCCTACAAAACCTTGGATTCACAGCAGTAACGGATTAATTGGTGAAACTTTAAAATCAGCAGAAAAATCTATCGATTCAGCATTATTTGTATTTTCAGCCCAGCGATTGAGCAATATCCTCGAAACAAGTCATCAAAAAGGTGTGAAAATAAGAACCGTTATAGAACCAGATTTTGCTTATCGTTTCTACAGCGAAGCTTTGGATATGACTGGTGTTGCTTTGAGCAACAATTGTAAATATGAACTCAATAACCAACCTTGGGAGAATCCGATTCAAACTACAGGAATACCTTTATTAACTAGCGGTGATTTATTGCATCATAAATACGCTGTTATTGATAAAAATATTGTAATTACAGGTTCTCATAATTGGACGGAAGCAGCAAATACTAAGAATGATGAAACGGTTTTGGTGATTGAAAATCCCAAAGTAGCCGCTCATTATCAAAGGGAGTTTGAAAGACTTTATAGTAATGCTGAATTTGGGATTCCTGGAAGGATTGAGAAAAAGGTTAAGCAGGAAAAGAAAGAATGTGTTGAGATAAAAGCTCCTTCTACTTTTGCTGAAAAGGTAATTGTTAATGTAAATACAGCTACGGTGGAAGAATTAGTTACGCTTCCTGGGGTGGGGGAGAAGTTAGCGGGACGGATTATTAATGCACGTCAAGAAAAGCGTTTTGATTCTTTGGAGGATTTAGAAAGAGTGAAGGGGATTGGGAAGAAGATGTTATTTAAGTTGGAGGGGAGAGTGAGTTTTTGAACGCTGACTGTAGGTTGGATTGAGCGATAGTGAAAACCAATTTAATAACTATTTTAGCTAATTTTCTTCTCCCAAGTCTTCATCAAAAATAGCATCAATATCTCTTCGACCATGCAGAACTCTCAAAATTTCCACATCAGTATCTCTTGTCTGATAAAAAACTAAATAATTTCTAAACCCTTTAATTGCTTGTTGACGAATATCAGCTAAATTGTGATTATCAAACTCACGCACCCTACCCATTTTTGGCGTTTTAGCCAACTGTTTAAAAGTCTCTTCAGCAGCAGCCAAAAATTTATCCGAAACATCCATATTATTACTAGCAATATAAGTAGCTAAATTAATTAAGTCACGGATAACCTGGGGACGTTTATAAACATTACCCATCGGTATTTAAACCTTTATCCCCTTGAACTTTTGAACGTACTGCTTGACGAATATCATCCCAATCTTGTTCAGTTAGTGGTGTTGCACTTCCAGAGTTTAATCCTTCCAACAATAAAGTCTCTAAATGTTCCTTGTCTCTACGTTTTTGGTCTTGACGTACTAATTCACGGAAATATTCGCTAATAGTGCTATAACCACCATCTGCAACCTGCTTTTCTATATAATCGCGCATTGCATCAGGTAGGGAAATATTAATACTTTTCATGATTCACTCAAACTATTTGATTGTATTATGGCAGTTTATGCCATTTTATGCCAAAAATATTCTTGGAGTATGTTGCTTTAGTTGGAGGGGAGAGTGAGTTTTTAATTGTAGTTTGGGTTGAGCGATAACGAAGCCCAACATAGTCTAGATTTTGTTGGGTTTCGTTCCTCAACCCAA
>CAKZYM010000937.1 GCA_937884685.1 uncultured Calothrix sp. | reverse complement strand
TCAAACAGCTTTCTAATAGTAAAATTATTGTAAACAGGAATTAAAATAATTATCAGAATTAATATGGTCAAGTAATAGTGCTATTTTTCATTATTTTTAGTGATGTGAAAAAAAATAATCGTCTTACGACGGTTGAAAAACATAAACCACTCAAAACTAATGAAATTTACTCATAGTATTCGACCATATTAGTTATGAAGAGTAATTATGGCTACTTGTAGCGTGGTTTTGCTCTTGTAGTTGAGTAAATCAAAAATATTTATTAGTAAAGCAGGATGGCTGGCAATTCTTTATCGTAGGTCAGTTAGAAAGAAGATACAAAATATTTTTTCACACTTTTTTTAGCAAGTTCAGAGTATCACAATTTATCGAAGTAACGTGAGTTGAGGCTGAGAGATTCACTATTAATAAGTAGGAAGTAGGAATTAGCAAGTAAAAAAGAGCTTAAATAATGACCTGGGAGCAAATTCAGTTTTTCCAAGCGGAATCATCTAATTTTTTGCGCGATTATACTAACTAAAAAAATATCCCGAACTCAGGTTGAAATAAATCAGAAATTGTTTTGGGTCTTTATCAAATTTCAAGGTGCAATTAATGTCTACAATCGAGTTTTTATTGTTTTATTTTGATGCTTTTTTATTAATTTGTGGAGTTGTATTACTCATTCCATGTATAGTTCTGCTTTTAGAATCCGTTGCTGCTTTAATTCCTTTCTCTGAGGGAAAAATAAGGGATGAGGAACAATTTAAGAACACAAAAATTGCTGTTTTGGTTCCGGCTCATAATGAGGAATTAATTATTGATTCCACGCTCAAAGATTTAAAGTGTAAGTTACCAAAAGAACATGAATTGATTGTTGTTGCTGATAATTGTACTGATAGTACAGCAGATATTGCTCGACAACTAGGGGCTACTGTAATCGAGCGTCAAGACGAGACTAATCGCGGTAAGGGGTATGCTTTGGATTACGGTTTGCAGTACATGGAGCAGCAACCACCAGATGTAGTCATATTTATTGATGCGGACTGCTTTGTTCAACAAGGAACTTTAGAAAAACTGACACAGCTTGCTGTTACAACCAAACGACCCGTTCAAGCTACCTATTTGATGTCGAAACCTGCCCAAGCTACACCGAAAGACGCGGTATCTGCTTTTGCTTTTAAGGTGAAAAATCAAGTTCGTTTGCTGGGATTAAAGCGGTTTGGACTTGCTTGCACTCTGGTTGGTACCGGTATGGCTTTTCCTTGGTCTGCAATTCGTTCGGTAAACCTGGCTAACGGTGACATTGTTGAGGATATGAAATTGGGTTTAGACCTGAATATCGCCGGATATCCACCTATATACTGCCCTTGCGCTGTTGTGACTGGATGTTTACCGCAGCAGACACAAGCAGCTAAGACCCAAAGAACCCGATGGGAACACGGTCATCTACAAACTTTGCTTACTTACGTTCCTAGGTTAATACAGGCATCAATCAAGCAAGGACGAATCGATTTATTAGGGACTGCTCTTGATTTATCCGTACCACCGTTATCATTATTAGTTGCTCTTTGGTTTTTACTGATGAGTGTTTCGCTGTTAGTGGCATTTATGGGAGTAGGTTATGCGGCAATCTTTACAGGTATAATCGGTTGGTTGCTAATGCTTGCAGTTTTTACAGCCTGGTTCAACTATGGGCGCAAGGATTTGACCCTGCTTCAACTTCTGTCTATTCCTGCCTACATATTAAATAAGATACCCGTTTACTTTCGGTTTATATTTAAGCCCGTCAAGACTTGGGTTCGTACTGAAAGAGACTCGGTTAATACTTAGAAATTGAGTTTAGTTGAATTTAATCACAGGATGTAAGGATATAAAAAATATGCGAGTTTTAATTGTTGCCGAACATGCATCCGCTCAATTTGGCGGTGAAGCATTTTTACCACTAAACTACTTTAGATTGCTCAGAGAACGTCAAATCGACGCTTGGTTGGTAGTGCATCAACGTACCCAAGCCGAACTGAAATCACTTTTCCCTGACGATAGCGACCGCATCCAGTTTGTCGAAGATACATGGTTACATCGGGTTTTATGGAATGTAGGAAAAATTTTTCCCCAAAGATTGGCTGTAATGACTACTGGTTTAATTAGTCATCTGTATACCCAAATCATTCAGCGAAATATTGTTCGCCAAATTGTCCAGAGCAATAATATAGATGTCGTTCACGAACCTATTCCGGTATCGCCAAAATTTCCTTCTTTAATGTTTGATGTTGAAGCACCTGTAGTTATCGGGCCGATGAACGGTGACATGTCGTATCCTCCAGGTTTTGCTGCTCGTCAAAATTGGTTTGTCGATTTGGTGCTGTCTGTGGGACGCAATTTATCGGAGTTTGGTAATCGTTTGATGCCTGGAAAACTCAAAGCTAAGGTGTTACTTGTTGCTAACGAACGGACTAAGCAAGCGCTACCTCAAGGTAGCCAAGGTACTGTGTTGAAATTGGTCGAAAACGGCGTAGATTTATCTGTATGGCAGCGAAATCGGCAAGCTCAATCACCAGCAGTAAATCAAGCACAAACTCGGTTTGTATTTATTGGTAGATTGGTGGATTGGAAAGCTGTTGATTTACTTTTAGAAGCTTTTAGTGCAGTTGCAGCTAAATCAAATGTATGTTTAGAAATCATTGGTGATGGGGAGTTAAGACAGCAGCTCGAAGCTTTAACCGCGCTATTAGGTTTGAGCGAACAAGTAACTATTTCTGGCTGGCATTCTCAGGAACAATGAGCGGTCAAGTTAGAAAATGCCGATGCTTTGGTTCTTCCCAGTCTTTTAGAATGCGGTGGAGCGGTCGTTTTAGAAGCAATGGCTGTAGGTATACCAGTGATTGCGACTAAGTGGGGTGGGCCTGTAGATTATTTAAATGACAGTTGCGGAATTTTGATAGAGCCAACTTCTAGGGAAGCTTTGCTGGAAGGATTTATCGAAGCGATGCACAAACTTGCCCAAAATCCTCAACTACGGTCTCAATTGGGTGAAGCTGGGAAAGAGCTAGTACGACAGCATTTCGATTGGGAGCGGAAAATCGATAGCATTTTAGAAGTTTATGATTTAGCAACAAATATCAAAACGGAGAAGTTTGAAAATGTCTAAACAACTTCGTATTCTTTATGCAGTCGGGCCAGAAAATGTTATCGAAGCTTATAAATACTGGAGTAAAAATCAGGATTCTCCTTCCCAGGTATCTGTTCCTTACTCAAGCCAATTTTATGAAGTTTGTCAGTCATTAGATGCAGTTGGCTACGTAATCGCTCAATCAAATAAGAGCGAATTTATACAGGATGAACGGTTTACTATTAAGCGTCGCCCAATTCCTTTAGCCTCAGCTACAGGCTTAATGTACCATGTTAGAGAAATATGGTGCGGACTTGTTTTACTCTTTGATGCCATACGCTTTAAAGCCGATTATGTGATTATATCCAGCGGTACGACCCATTGGTTTGTGCTGTATTTATTCTCCTTATTGGGACACAAAATTATCCCTTCGATTCACTGCGTTTTGTGGGCAAAGTATCTTCCCGTGCGTCTAGCTGATAAACTAAGTTTAAAGTTGAGTCGGAATCTGTTTGCTGATAAATTTGAGGGAATGCTAGCTGTTTCTCACGATATCACCGAGCAGGTAGTTCAATTAACCGACGGAAACCACAAACCAGTTTTAGAATTCTTTCCGAGTTTCCGTAGAAAAGATTTTGAAAATATTCCCGAACCATCCGAGCAAAGATTGCCATTTAGAGTTTTATTTGCCGGTAGAATTGAGGAAAATAAAGGCGTATTCGATTTATTATCGATTATGAAACGTTTTGTCAGTGAAGGAATAAAAGATATAGTTTTTGATGTTTGTGGCTCTGGTTCGGCTTTAGAAACTTTACGTTTAGAAGTGAAACAAGCCGGTATCGAAGACAATTTTATTTGTCACGGACATTGTTCCAAACAGCAGATGAAAGAAATATTTGGTCGCTCTCATGTTGTTATAGTCCCGACAAAAAAAGAATTTAGTGAAGGTTTTAATCGCGTTGTTTGTGAAAGTATTTTGTCGGGTCGTCCGGTAGTGACTTCTTCTGTTTGTCCCGCACTATCCTATGTTAGAGAAGCAGTAGTAGAAGCTCCTGCCGATGATATCAAAGCTTATGGTGATGCTGTATTGAAACTGCACGGCGATAAACTATTTTACGACCAAAAAAAGCAAGCTTGCTCGATGCTTCAAGAACAGTTTTATGATGGTAAAAAAAGCTGGGGAGCCAGTTTAAAATCGATTTTACTTTCAGCAGCAACTAAAAAAGAATTGAAACTAGCTGGTGATGAAGTAGTTAGTAATTTCTAACTGTCTTGTGATTTTTGAAATATATTCTGTTATCAGATATACAACTTTCGATAAAAATTTATGTTTCAGAAAATAATTAGATTAGATTAGCAGATAGCCATAATAACAAAGCAGAAAATCAATTATGATAAGATAATTAATAAATTAACTACCGTGAATAAAAAACATTTAGAAACTGCTGAAAAATTTTTTGCAATTCTCGGATTAACTTTTTTCTCCGGTGGTCTTTTAGCCGGTGCTTCGATGAATACACCAGGTCTAATCCCAGCATCAGTAGTATCTTTTGTCAGATATTTTGTTTGGGGAACTTCTATTCTGCTAATTTGTGTGAGCTATAAAAGAGCTTTATACGTAATTAGCAAAGATATCTTTATTTTTATCTTTGTATTAATAGTTTATTCATCATCTATATGGTCTGTGAATCCTGGATTTACTGACAGGTTTATGCCAGAAGTTTTACAAATGACCACATTTGGTGTTTACTTGGCAACAAGACATAGTTTAAAACAACAGTTAAGGTTCGTCGCTTGGACTTTTGCGATTGGAGCTTTTGCAAGTATTTACGTTGTGTGGCGTATACCTGCTGCTGGTTTACACTGGAACGACCATCCAGGCTCCTGGAAAGGAATTTATGATTATAAAAATACTTTTGGCAGCTTGATGGTGCTGAATTCAGTAGCTTTTTTACTGGTACCTGTTGATAGTGCTAAACATCGGCTATATAAGTGGGGAAATTTTGCTATAGCGCTGTTAATGATATATTTTTCAACTTCAAAAACTTCGCTAGTTGTTAGCTTTTTAACTATTGTAATAGTCTTGTTCTATCGGAATTTTAGATGGAAAGGTAAAGTTACTGTATTTTATCTCGACGTTCTGATACTTTTCCTCGGTTCTATTGCCACCATCGTCATTGGATTGTGGGTAGAAATACTCGGTGCGATGGGTAAAGATGCTACCTTGACCGGGCGAACTCCAATGTGGAATGTAGCATTCACAGAACTGATGAATAGACCTTGGTTTGGCTTTGGAAGAGGAGCATTTTGGGCAGAAAAGAGCAAATATGCAATAGATGCAGGTTATGCTGTCTCTCAAGGCTTTATTCCACCTCATGCTCACAATGGCTTTATTGACATAATGCTTGACGTGGGGTTTGTGGGTTTTGGAGTTTTTCTAATTAGTTTTGTCATAGTTTACTTTCGGTCGCTGAAACTGGCTTACGGGTCTGATAGAGCAGAAGATATTTGGCCTTTAGCTTATCTACTGTTTGTAACGCTCAATAACGTCATGGAAAGCTATTTACTACGTCTTGCGAACGTATATTGGGTTTTGTATATAGCTACTGCTTTATCGGTAACAGTGAGAAGAACATCCACTATTAAGCCACAGCCCAAAGAAACACCAAGATTAAATAGGTTGTCTCGTCGCAAATCCCAAAATGCATTCTTGAGGTAGTCTGGATGATTATTATTAAAATTTCAAAACTATAGAAATTGAGCTAATGCTTTAGCATCAGCCAATACAAATTCCAGAGTTCTTTTTAGATGATGGAATTTATGACTAAATAATACCAACACATCTACGTACATCAGGGGGTAATAGAAATACATGTAGCTTATGCA
>CAKZYM010000936.1 GCA_937884685.1 uncultured Calothrix sp. | reverse complement strand
AGAGAACCACGTTTACCAGTACCGCTTTATGGTTCAGATGTTATGGCTTATCGACGGTTACAAGGTATTTATCCTGGTGCTTTAGATGGCGATCGCCAATTTTGGCTCTAATATCTCTAGCGCTACACTAAAACAAAACCCTTCCTATTTCTCCCCATGCTTTCCACCGCTCCCAACTACCAAATCACCTGGGAAAAACTCCCCGAAGACTTTGTTCTAGACAACGACCCCGTGGACAACATCAACCAACCTTTACTTGCTGCTGCTTTAACCGAAAGCTTAGAAATCGCAAACAAACTACCAGATAACTCTCTCACTACTACCAACTACGGAATCTGCGCTACAGTGAACCAAAAAATGGTGATAAAAGCTCCTGATTGGGCTTATATCCCAAAAATAACTGTATCCCGAGAGGAAGTAAAACGCAGTTACACTCCCAAAATTCAAGGTGATATTCCAGTTATCGTCATGGAATTTCTCTCCGATACAGAAGGTGGAGAATATTCAATTAAACCGACTTATCCTCCAGGAAAATGGTTTTTTTACGAACAAGTTTTAGAAGTTCCCAATTATATAATTTTTGAACCAGATAGCGGTGAAATAGAAGTTTATCAATTGGATGATTCAAAACGATATCATTTACAAAAACCCGATACTAATAACCGCTTCTGGATTCCTCAAATGAAACTATTTTTAGGAGTATGGGAAGGAAATAGAGAAAATCGCACGGGTTATTGGCTGCGGTGGTGGGATGAAAATGGCAATCTTTTATTATGGGGTTCGGAGAAAGCCAAACGTTTAGCAGCACAACTTAGAGCAGCAGGAATTGAGCCAGAAATTTAAAAAATTACCAGCATAAGCAAGAAATATCTTTTGTTTAAAAGGATTAATAGAACTTGAATATCTAAAACTAAGATAAATAAATAAGTATTTATCTATTACCAGCAACCAGTTATTATTTATCAGTTAAACATGAGAGTACAGGGAAAGATATATAGTTTAAAAGCCCCAACAGACTATCTGTTCCCTATATTTTTTTCGTTTAATTCCCAATAAACTAATTAGCAATTAACTGGTCACTGGTAACTGTTGACTGTTAACAGTCAACTGAATCAACTACGGATTAGGAGCGTCATAAGGTTCTACACCGCTAAACTTAAGTTTTGCAGCACTAGGATTGTCACCAATTTTGCGAGCGTTA
The DNA here is from genome assembly GCA_937884685.1 of uncultured Calothrix sp. Taxonomy (GTDB): domain Bacteria; phylum Cyanobacteriota; class Cyanobacteriia; order Cyanobacteriales; family Nostocaceae; genus Rivularia. The sequence continues at coordinate 3,008 of CAKZYM010000936.1, read as the reverse complement.
AAGCGTACTTGTTGGCGACCTTCGTTAACCTTTTCAGGGAAGACACCATCAGCAGGATGTAAATACTGAGTTTCGCCGCTAGGATAAATCCGGTAAATCTTGTAGTCTTCTATTTTAGGCTTCATTTTCCGGAATTGAGCACCCAAAGCGATGCCATACTCTTTACGAGCAATTTCCAGCATATTTTCGCCTTCATGCATTGTCGCAGCACCACCAGTAGGCATTTCAAAAACCTGCTGCTTCTTGCTAGTCCAAGTAATCACGTACTTCTCTTCTTCTACCGCTTTCTTGAGCAAGCCGCCGGTGCTACCACCAAATATTGGAGTTTTTCCAGAGAGTGCTTCTGCCATAATATTCTCTCAACGTTTTTAGGGCATCGTAACACTCTAACCGGAACCAAATTACGATTGCGTTAGGAACTTTAACAAAAATTGAGTATGGACATTGAATCAGTTAGCAGTAGTAAGTAGCAAGTAAGTCATATTCTTGTGTTCTTATCACTTGTACAGCTTCAAAATGTATTAACGAATCACTACTTATTTATTCTTTCTACTCATTACTTGCTACTTTCTACTTGCTACTTTCTACTTTCTACTTGCTACTTGCTAGCTACTTTCTACCCATTACTTCCTCACAGCCACTGAAAATTTCTCCTCCTGACTCCCTTCAACACTTGGTACAGTGAAATGGAATTTAGAGCCTTTATCTTTACCCGATGATTCTGCCCAAATTTTTCCTCCCCACCCGATTACTATCTGACGACAAATTGCTAATCCTAAACCCGTTCCTCCCGTGGTGCGTCTTAAGGCTCCTTCTTCTTGATAAAAGCGGTCAAAAACGATTTCTAAACGATTGGGTTCTATTCCTCGTCCGGTATCAGCGACTGTAACTTCAACCATTTGATTTCCGTTGCAATCCGCTTTGATGCTAATTTCACCTTCTGATGGTGTAAATTTACAAGCGTTGTCCATCAATTTTGCTAGGACTTCGACTAACCAGTCACCATCCGCTCTAACTAAAGGCAAATTTTCTGATATTTCCGCAGACACTTTGGGTAATTTTTCTAAAGTAGTACGAGCGTTAATTCTACTGATTGCTAAATCTACGCATTCTTGTAAAGTCAAAGTTTCTGGATGCCATTCAATTCGACCGCTTTCTAAATTAGATAGAGTCAGAAAATCTTGAATTAGCTTCCGCATTCTTTCTGAGTCAGAAAGTGCTGTACTCAACATTATTTCGCGCAATTCTAAAGGCATATCTGGTTCGGTCGCGAGGCTTTCCAAACCCACCTGGATTGTAGAAAGTGGAGTACGCAGTTCGTGTCCGGTAATAGCTATCAGATTCCTGCGTGTACGGTCTAACGCTTCTAACTGTTGGTTAAAATCTTCTAAATTCGCATATGCTTCAGCTTGAATTAAAGCTGCTCCGACAGAAGTAGCTATAGCTGTGACTAAATCCTGTTCCCCAGTTTGCCATTCATGGGGTTTTTCGTCGCAATATTGCAATTCTATAATCCCTAACATTCGCCCTTGAAACCATACAGGTTCTATCAACCACGAACGAATAGAAAAACTTCTGACAAAATCCGCAACTTCGGGGGAATTAGCTACGTGAGAGTCTTCAAGGGTATCTGAAACACAAACACCTTCACCAGTTCGTATTACTTCTTGGAATATTGGATTATTCTGTAATTCTCTGGTTTGTCCTAAAAGTGATAAAACACCGGATCTAATATACTCGTGTTCGATAATGGCATTATTGTCTCCGCTTTGAGCGCGGTAAATCAAACACCGACTAGCTGCTAAGTTTTGCCCTAACTCCTGTACGGCTACTTCTAATACTTCTCGCGGATTTAGCGATCGCCGAATTGCAGTACTAATTGAGTTGACTAAACGTTCTTTCCGTGCTTGTGAGGCGATTGACCGATAAGCTTTGTGTAATTTGTATTGGCTAGCTTGTAAATAGGTAACTAAACGCTGTACGAAGGGATTAGTATCAATGTCGCAAGCATATTCGCTATTATCGTCTACAATCTTTTCAGTAAAATTATCTCCAATACCAAAGCGCTGCCGTGCCCGCTTAATTTTCTCAGTTAACTCCGGACGATAAATAAGTATTTTGTCTAATAGCAAGTCAGCAGCTTTGAGGCTTACACCTCTTTCAGCAGTCCAAATTCCTTCAAACCTGCGTGCAGTATCCATATCAAGACTAGGACTTCCCTCTGAGGACATCTCTCTTTTAGCTATGGAAGCTGCATACTCTCGGCAAACTAAGCAAGTAGCATAATTATAAGCAATAACTACTAAATGCCATTCTTGAGCAAGAGCGTCTTTCGGTTCAAAAGCTACCTTTTCGTAAAATTCGGAACTGCTGCTAAAACCGGTTTCTGGTGCGGACAATACATATACTTGATTGCTAATTTGCGACAATCTTTGATAGCGATGGGCTTCTTGACGATAAAATCTTTCCCTTTGAAAGTTAGCAATAATTAAAGGCTGCTCCATTGTTGCAGCCAAAACTTGGTCTTCCATCGCGTGGGAGAGCGCTGTTAATGAAGCTTTAAAATATATTTGGGGCCGCAGGTACGGAAGTGCCTGTAGCAAATCACTCAGCACGGAAGTCGAAATGCTCATGAATGTCGTTAAGAAGCCACTATCTGGATTTAAATCCACGTCACAGCTGCATTGTACAAACTACAACGAAGTCTAAGGTCTAGAAAAATGTTGCATTTTGTAAACAAGATTAAATAGATTTAAAGATCCGCTGTTTTTAATCACTATTCTCAATAAGCTGCGATTACGCAGCCATACACCAAACAAATGATATTAAATCCATAAAAACATTCTACCTTGCTACCTGCTAATATTTCGACAAAAGAATCTGAGAGTACTTTAAAAATTGTATTTATATAGCTGTGGAACTGCTGTCAGTTTTTGATGTCAGGTGTAAAACCTTCTATATAAATAAATTATATCTATCAACCTAGTTACTTAAATTTATAGTTAATG
>CAKZYM010000935.1 GCA_937884685.1 uncultured Calothrix sp. | reverse complement strand
CCAATTACCCAACACCCCTCAACTTCTTGGTATTCTCAACCAAACTCTGGGCAAATTTATCTAAACGTTGGGACAATTTTTCGTCTAAAATTTTACCTTCTTTATCAAAAGCTTTCCAAGCTTGTCCAATTGCAACTTGTTCGGGTATTACCCAAGCATGTACCCACCTCATCACTACTCGCATTTGATTTAAAGAATTACTATTCGACTGTCCACCCAAAATACTTATATTCCCCACAACTTTATCCGACAGTTCCTCAAAACTCATTAAGTCCAAAGCATTTTTCAACACTCCACTCATCCCACCATGATATTCGGGTGTTGCTAATATCAATCCATCTGCTTGCTTTACCGTCTCCTGCAACCTTTTCACATCTGGATATTCCCCATAATCATCCCCTCCATCACAAAAGGGTAATTTCATCTCCCTCAAATCCAACATCTCTACCTTTGCTCCCAACGCTTCTACTCTTTGCGCTGCTATCTTCAATGCTTGATATGTATAGGATTCATTCCTTAAACTTCCACCAATTCCAACTATCTTTACCATGATGATTCCTAATTCAATACTTTCTCTGTTACAATTAACTCGAAGTCATTACGACTATGATTATCATAGCGATTAAAATTAATTTGTGTCAAAGGTTGTGTAGAGAACAATTTAGTGTTATGAAGAGCAGTGATTATAGGTCAAAAATATGTAAAAATAGTTACGATAAAATGTATTGATTATAGAAGTTTGAATTATGCATCCTGAGAGGTTGGTAATCGGATGAAAAAGATGGGAAACGTATTTTTTTTGTAGAAGCTACACTCTTATTATTGAGAATAAATTATTTGCATTGTTGAAGACCAAATTAAAATTAGCCCCATCGGATGTGGCAACAGACAAAGGGTAACTATCTATGATAAATTTTGACAAAAAGGCGTTAACTAAAAATTCAGTCGTCAAGCGTAGAGCTTTTGCTGGTTTATTGTCAGCTAGTTTGCTGTTGTCAGGGGCTTTTGAAGGAACAGCCTTAGCGCAGCAGAAAAAGGAAAAGGATGAGTTTACCTACGGTAATTTACTGACTCAAATTGAAGAAGGTAAAGTTAAGCGGGTAGAGATTGATGAAGCGGAGCGGTTCGCTAAGGTATATTTAGCAGATGAAGACCCTGAGAAGCCAATACGAGTAAAGCTGCTTGATGATAATCGGGAATTAATAAATGAACTAAGGGAGAATAAGGTAGAGTTTGGGGAAATTAATTCCGAAAGTGGCAGGGTAGCTGTTTCCTTATTATTTAATTTAATGTGGATTTTGCCTTTGGTTGCTTTGATGCTGCTATTTTTGCGTCGGACAACAAATGCATCTTCCCAAGCGATGAATTTTGGTAAATCCAAAGCTCGTTTTCAGATAGAAGCGAAAACGGGGATTAAATTTGACGATGTAGCGGGGATTGAAGAAGCTAAGGAAGAACTGGGTGAAGTTGTCACTTTCCTTAAGCAGCCAGAAAAATTTACTGCCATAGGAGCAAGAATTCCCAAGGGAGTATTATTGGTTGGTCCTCCGGGAACTGGTAAAACTTTACTTGCAAAAGCAATTGCAGGGGAAGCAGGAGTTCCATTCTTTAGTATTTCCGGTTCGGAATTTGTAGAGATGTTCGTGGGTGTTGGTGCATCACGAGTTCGGGATTTATTTAAGAAGGCTAAAGAGAATGCACCTTGTTTGATATTTATAGATGAAATTGACGCTGTAGGAAGACAGCGTGGTGCTGGTATAGGTGGAGGTAACGACGAACGGGAACAAACTTTAAACCAGCTACTTACAGAAATGGATGGTTTTGAAGGTAATAACGGGATAATAATTATTGCTGCGACAAACCGTCCTGATGTATTGGATGCAGCATTGTTACGTCCCGGACGTTTTGACAGACAGGTGATTGTAGATGCACCAGATAGAAAAGGTCGTTTGGCAATTTTACAAGTTCACGCTAGGAATAAGAAAGTTGACCCTTCAGTATCTTTAGAAGTAGTAGCTCGTCGGACTCCAGGATTTACAGGAGCGGATTTAGCGAACTTACTTAACGAAGCGGCAATTTTAACAGCGAGAAGACGTAAGGAGACAATTACTCAAATAGAAATTGATGATGCCATTGACAGGTTAACAATAGGATTAACTTTAAATCCGCTGTTGGATAGTAAGAAAAAGCGGTTAATAGCTTATCACGAAGTCGGACATGCATTACTAGCGACACTTTTAAAAAATGCCGACCCGTTAAACAAAGTGACAATCATTCCTCGTTCCGGTGGAGTTGGTGGATTTTCCCAGCAAACACCGAACGAAGAAATAATTGATAGCGGTTTGTATAGTAAAGCTTGGCTCAAGGATAATATTACTATGACCTTGGGTGGAAGGGCATCGGAAGCCGAAGTATTTGGAGAGAAAGAAGTAACGGGTGGAGCTAGTAACGATTTGAAGATGGTTACTAACCTAGCTCGGAAAATGGTAACGATGTATGGAATGTCGAATTTAGGATTAGTAGCCTTAGAAAGTCAGAATCAAGACGTATTTTTGGGAAGAGACTTAGGGAATCGCAACGAGTATTCCGAGGACATGGCGCAAAAAATCGACCACAAAGTTCGGGAAATAGCACTTTCATGCTATCAAGAAGCGCGTCAAATCATGAAAGAGAACCGTGCATTACTAGACCGTCTTGTTGATTTATTGATTGAGCAAGAAACTATAGAAGGAGAACAGTTTCGGAAAATAGTTTCTGAATACACTGAGTTACCTGAAGGTAAGTTAGTGGTTAGTAGTTAGTTGTTAGTTGTTAGTGATTAAATACTAAATTAGAAACCCGATTTTTTGAAAAAATCGGGTTTCTATTTTTTTATTTAGGGCTTGCTGAATAAAATTATAAGTCTTACCAGATAGGGCTTTCAGACTTTTTTCTCCTTTTCTCGTGCAAGCTTATCCCATATGCTAGCTCAAAGCTCTTGCACTTCTTTCTAAAATTATTGCTTAAGTTTAGAATTCAAGCCGCAAGTCCTACTATTTTCAAGCTCCGTGGGTTCTATTTTATTTTTCTAGGCTTTTTCAGCAAGCCCTATTTATAAATGTAATTTAATTTATTCCTCTACTTCTGACTTCTTACTTCTGACTCCCATACATTTTCCGCAATACCGCACCGGGGTCAACATATTTATTGTTGTATCGAATCACCCAATGAAGATGAGGACCTGTAGTGCGTCCGGTCATTCCGATTCGACCGATTCTGATTCCGGATGGTATTCGCTGACCTTTAGCAATTTGAATTCCACCAGCACGGTCTACCATATACAAATTGCCATTCAATCGAGCCACACGTCCCATTAAATGACAGTAACTGTGCTTCCAGTTTCCAGATTTGACAATGATATGTGTACCGCAACCACCTCTATCTCCAACTTTCACCACAGTACCAGCGAACCAATTGCGAACGTAACTTCCTTTAGGTGCTGCAATATCTAAACCGTTGTGAAACTGAATCCGACGAGGATTTGTAGGAGAACGACGATAACCAAAAGGTGATGTATAACCGATGAATTTTTCTACAGGAAAAGAGGCTTTAGACCAAGCATTATTACCCGCAGTTGCAATTATATTCTTACTAACCGTTTGAGCTTGAACAATTTCTATTTGTGGAAAGTGCGGTCTTGGGGTCTCCCCAAGGGTCGCAACTTTCCAAGAGGGTGGGAATAAATTAATAAAGCAGACAACGAGCAATCCGATTAAAAATAGCGCTACACAAAGACTTATTCTTATTTGGCGATTACTCATATTCTTATCAAAGTAATTTTACTCTATTGACGCAATCCGAACGCTCAATCAAAATTTATTACTTCTGACAGATGCTTTTCAAGAGTAATTACGAATCTAAAAATTTTTTCATGATTAAAATCGGAATAACAGTATAGACTCCAAAGAAATAAAATTCCTGCTTGTGGTGAGGGAGTAGAGAGTTAGGAGTTAGGAGTTAGGAGTTAGGAGTTAGGAATTAAAAGTTGATTTATCAACTCTTTCACTGATAACTGATAACTGATAACTGATAACTGTTCACTGTTGATTAATTAATTTGGATTCTTCAAGTTTGATTTGAATTCGTTGAGAACCTCTAATATTGGATGCGTTAGAAACTTTCTGCTTGGAATACATAGCTTGAAGAACCTGTGCAGGGTCAACATAATTTTTTCCGTGTCTGAGTACCCAGTGAAGATGAGGTCCTGTGGTGCGTCCGGTCATTCCGATACGTCCGATTCTGGCACCTGCGGGAATTCGCTGACCTTGTGCGATTTTAATTCCACCAGCACGGTCAACCATATAAAGCTTTCCGTTGATTCTTTGTACTCTTCCTTTCATATGACAGTAACTGTGTCTCCAATCACCAGACCTAACGATGATATAGGTACCACATGCACCGCGATCGCCAACTTTGATAACAGTTCCTCCCCACCAATTGCGGATGTAACTACCTTGAGGTGCAGCAATATCTAAACCGTTATGAAATTCGACACGACCACTTCTTGGAGAACGACGATATCCGAAAGGAGATGTGTAGCGTTGAAAACGTTCGACGGGAAAAGAAGCAGATGACCAAACACTATTCCTAGCCAAAAGCATAGAGTTATTATCGGAGGCTTTAACCGTATTTAAACTAGGTAATACAGTTATTAAAATTGCAACAATAAATCCCAAAATTTTCAGATTTAGTCTTAATTTTTTCATATTTTGATACTAAAATTTAGACCTATTCAACAACTATATTTTTGTCAAGTTTAAAACTACTAGTATTTTTGATTAGTTTTGATGAATAAAAGAAGCACGGACTAGAAAACTTGCTAGTTTTTACGAAACAGCAATACCAAACCGCTACATTAAAAAATATCCATCATAATTAATATAGTCGATTACTACTATAAAATTTAGCTTTAACCTAGATTATCTGTATATCCATCCTTTACTTTGCATTATTTTACTGAAAATTAATATGATGTCAATTAGCTTTTTTTATATTTTTTATAAAGTTTTTTCAGTTTAATTGGCTTCCGTAAAACCCTTGAAATATACCAAAAAAGCATTGATAAAAAAGATGACTACCCAGGGATAATACCTAAAAATTACCAGATAATATCAGATTATTTGAGTATATTTTGTTGAATAATCCTCGATTAAAAAGTGATAAAAATTCGTATTTTACTTACTTTACAATAAATATTTTGAGATAACTTATGTATTTATCCGTAATTTAAGGGATTAATAATTGACATAATTCGATATTGACTCAGCCTGACCTATAAATAAGTACCAATACAAGGCGATAAAGTTCCCATCATTGAATTACCACAGACTATAAAAAATATTTCGGAGCAGACTATGCTTGATATCAATAATTAGCAAAAAACTGCAACTATTCTCAAAACCCTTGAACAGAAGTTTCACCAACGGTCATAAATACTGTAAAATCTAACCTTAAAAAGAATTATTCTTCGCGATAACATAAAAGTCGCCGTCTTAATTTAAGAATTTCTCGTATATTCCCCAATCATGCTAACTGACATATTTCCTTTCAGAATCGAGTTAGACACAATAGCCATTGCTGGAGCAACTTTATGGTCTTTGGCATTATATTTAGCTTTTTCCCCACTTAGTGAATGGGTAACGAAACAAATAAATCGCTGGTTTAATTTTGCAGAGCGATTTATGTATACCTCTACAACAGAATTTGAAAAAACCCGCGAAGCAAGAGAATCACAAAATGCTTTCTACGCATCAGTTTTCAGCATCATACCCTTTCTTATCGTCGGTGCTTTATCCAACTGGATTATAGAACTCAGCTTAGGAGGAAGTTGGGGTATCAGTACCGGAATTCTCGCCTGCATGGGTTGCGGAGTTTATGAATTAGGAAGACGAGACGGAGAAAACAGTGAACAGTGAGCAATTATCAATTGTTATTACATCTTTGACCTTTTACCTCTAACCTTTAACCTTCTACCTTATATGTCTTCACCTCGAACTATTTTAGAAACTTTACTTCCACATTTAAAAGCAGCAGCTGGTTATGCT
>CAKZYM010000934.1 GCA_937884685.1 uncultured Calothrix sp. | reverse complement strand
ATATGCAATATCAAAAATATTTTTTATCAAATTATTAATATTTTCATCATCCGTTTCTCCAACTAATTCCGCTAATTATACTTCTGCAATCGTAGTCAAAACTCCAGAAGTTATTTTAGAAATATCAGCATACAAACTAACATCAATATAAATAGGATAAATATCCCCAATCTCTTTTAATCTCTGACAAGCAACTAATAATTGAGTAGTTTTCCCCGAACCAATTCCACCAATTAATAAATGCGAAGAAGCTGGACGTAAAGCAACACGAGCGGATAATTTTTCTGCTAATAATTTACCAGGGGCACGGACATAATAACCATTTTCAATTGCTTCTTGAGGATTAGCTGCTCCTTCAAAAGCTGCCATTCTTTCTCTAAATATTTGCAGACGATTGGACATAATATTTATAGCCAGTCAAAGGAGAGAACCAATTATCTGTAATCATAATCCAATTTAATTTTCATTGGAGAAGTTTGTTTCACTAAATAGTTTTTTTCTTCAATCATAATTCCTCATCCCCTGAGCTACAAATTTAACTAAACGAGCAATGGCAATTTCAATTTCTTCTGAAGAATTCCCGGTTATCACTTTATCTGACTGACCAAGTTGATTTGCTGTACGGATGATGATTGCAATTGCTAAATCTAATTTCCAAGTGAGTTCGGTACGGGTTTGGTCGGGAAGCGCTCTTTGCAGGATATCTAAAAATCTTCGTTGACTTTCATGAAATTCTTTGTCTGAAAGCTGCTGTATTGGGAAAGGTTCCGCACGACAACGACCCATAAATTGAGCGCGAACCACTCCTGCTTCTCCCATCTGGGTTATTATCCTCAAAGGAGGACCGTAAAATGCCTCTAAAATATTCTCTAATGATGGCGGTTCTTCTAAATTTTCATATTTTGAAAGCTCCTCTACCTGAGATGTTACTATCTGTTGGGCAACTCTTCGCACAACAGCGATAAATAGCTCTTCTTTTGAACCAAAATGGTAGTGAACTGCTGCAATATTCACTCCCGCTTCTCGAATCACGTTGCGTAAACTTGTCCCAGCAAAGCCTTTTTCAGCAAATAACCGCTCGGCTACGTTGATTATTTGTTCTTTTGTATCGATAGTTGTTACAGTATTTTTCATTTAAAACAAACGTTTGAATGATGCGTGATTTTAATTATAGTTGACTTATTTATAAACATCCTGTTCCGATTTTACGGTGTGAAAGTTGAGTATCAAGGGAAATGCAGTAAATAAAAAGAATGCTTTATTAATTGCTTAATCTACTAAGAAAGCAGGATAGCTATTTTATGATAACTCGATTATAGCTGTAAAAGTAATCAGAAAAACTCATTCCAATTGCCTAAAAGAATGTATGCAATTCAACATATGCATCTATCAAACGTATGATTGACGATTATTAAAACGTGTGTTTGAATTGTATGCATGAGGAAACCTATTTGAAAACATAAGCCCCACTGGAGGTAAATACTATGAACCCAGATTTTACTGCAAATTCCCAGATATCGGGTGATGAAACATTTGAGGATGGGGAATATTCCCAAGATTTAAAGAATCAGCATCGAGATTATTCTAAATTGCTTCGCTATGGAATGTTGGGTTTGCTGGGGTTGATAGTAGCAGTGGGTGCTGTGTTTGGTGCCAATAATCTTGTAAAAACAGAACCTGAAACAAAAGAAGTTGCTGTAGCGAAACCTTTACCAGTTGTCACTTTACGAGCAAAACCTGTCGAATCCTATCAAGTGATGCGGACTTACACCGGTGAAATTGCTGCAATTCGGACTAGCGAACTGGGATTTGAACGGGGTGGGAAGTTAGTAAATGTATTTGTAAAAGAAGGAGATAGAGTTAAATCGGGACAGCCAATTGCAAAGCTTGATGTGAGTAATTTACAGATGCAAAAGCTGCAATTGGAAGCCCAAAAAGCCCAAGCACAAGCCAGATTGGATGAATTTATCGCTGGACCAAGACAGCAAGATATTGCAGCAGCTAGAGCAGCAGTTGATGATATTCAACAGCAGTTACAGTTACAGAGGACTAAATTAA
>CAKZYM010000933.1 GCA_937884685.1 uncultured Calothrix sp. | reverse complement strand
TCGAATTCGCTGGTTAATCTCAAACCAACTTGGTCGTTTTCTGTAGATTCACCGATGATAAATAGTTGTGTATAATCCCAAAAACGGAATGTATACAGTGTTAATTCAGAAAATTTGGTTTTGAGAAAAGAGTTTAAATGTTGATATTTTTCATATAGTTCTTCTCCTTCTTCTTCACCGCTATAATCTTGAAAAATATAGTCTCCCTCATCTGGATAAAAACTTTGAAATTGACCAATTTGAAGAAAACCAGATTTAATTAAACTATTTTGTAACGCTGTTTGTTTATTAGAAGCGGTTTGATAAGTAATTTGATGGTGATAAGTTTGTTCGTAACCACCGTCATAATGTCCGTAGGTTAAAACGGGTGTTAAGAATTCCATAATTTTATCAATTTGAGATTCTAAATCGGTATTTGCTTGAGATATAAATACTTCTGAATTATTTTTGGTAACTATAATATTGTTAAAATCAGGAGTTTCCTTGGGAACAGTAGAAGTAACACAAATCCAATTTTGATTATCTAGTAGTTGTCCGACAATAGCAAAGCAAGAATATTCAGCCCAACAGCTAAACTCATAAACTTCTAAATCGTATAAGTTTGATTTCAACAACTTTGAGAACTGCTGATAATAATTTTTGCGCTGTTGGAATTGTGGAGATTTTCTATCTACTATTTCTTCTTCGTACTCGTCAAATTCTTCAGATTCTTCATATTCATACTCTTCTTCCTCTTCTAAAATCCCATCAGCATAATCGTTATATTCTTCCGGTGTGGGAATACCATTTTTTTCTATTTCCTGCCAATTTTGAATAGCAATTTCAATATCTGTATTTCTCATCCAACCTTGGGAATAAAGTAGGGATATTAAATTAAATTCTGCTTTAACGGAAGATTCCCAATAAAAAGGTTTCCATTTTGATCTGTGGTTATAAGGAAGAATACATTCCATTTCTTCTTGAAGTAGGATTTCGAGAGTTGCGAGGATTTGAGTTGTTAAAGGATTCATATGAAGAATATTAGAATTATATCTTTTTAAACGCGGAGGAGCGCAGAGTTTTTTATTAATTATGATTAGCTGCTGCTTTAACAATCCGATTACCATCAAGAGTAAGTATTGAACGAATTTCTAAAGGTGTTGATTCGTTTTCAGCAACAGCGTATCTTTCTAACCAAGAAGCAGAATTTGCAGCTTGAATTAATATTTCTTCTGATGTGAGGGGATGGAGTAGAGTAATAAATCTGACGAAAGCGTTATTTGATTGAGCGTATTCTCCAAGTAAATTCGGTAACTCGTCGGTGTCGGGGTTGTAAATTCGGGGGAGACTTTGAAGAGTTGGGGTTTGTTTATTACTACTTTTTTGAAAAATCCTTTGATTGCTGCTTTTATTCGATATTAATCTTTGAGCTTTTTCTGTTTCTTGTTCATTTTGTAATTCTAATTGATTTTTATAAATATCAAGGGGAGTAAGATTCGGGTTTTGAACTAATATCTCACCTGAAGTCAGTTCTTCAAGTAAATCTTCTGGGGTATTCGGATTTTTGATAATTAATTCTTGGATGGTCGAACTATCACTGTGAGCAACTTGTCTGAGTATACTTACCGGAACGTTAGGATTTTCAAGAACATCTCGAATTACATCTGTACGGTTTTCAATAAGGAATTCTAAGATAGATTTTGGTGTTAAAGGATTTTTAGCGATTCTTCGGTCAATTTTCTCCCCAGCAAACCATCCAATATGAGAGACTTGATAAGAAAGCAATTGTTGTAAATATTCAATACGCTGTTCTTCTGAAGTTTGAGAATTAAAAGCTACAGCCATTCGCATATCCCAATCTTCTAAATATTCACTTTCATCATTGGGAGTTGTTTTGTGTTGTTCCCACAATCTTTCTCGTAAATTAGCAGGTACTGATGGGTTACTCAATAATGCTGCTACGATTTCTTGATTATTGCGATCGCGATTATATTGAGTAGTCAATAAAAACATCAAACCATCCAAAGTTTCGAGATTTTTCGCTAACTCTGGGTTATCAAATGAAGGTCTTCTCAGGTTAGAACGTGTTTGAACTGTATTCCTTCCTTCCCACTCATCATGAGGTTCTTGATTCGCTAGATATTTGAGTGTTTCTCTTTCCGATTCGTTAAGCGAATTTTCTAAATCGTCCCACTCTTCCATAGTTGAATCAGCAGTAAATTGTCGAAGTCCCCAAACAATCATCTCAGGTGACTGACCTTTATAAATAAATGTTTTAATCTGCTTTAATAAATTTGGTGTGATGTCTGGAGCTAATTCACACAATAATTCTTCTGCTCCATTTAATTTATAAGATTTATTTGCAAGCTGTTCCAAAACAATGATGGGGGTTTGTGGATTGCTTGCAATTTTAACTTTGATATGAACCTTTGAATTTACAGATAACTCCTGTAACAGCGAAATCCTTAATTCTTCAGGTGTTTTTGGATTTTCGGCTATAGCAAATTTTAAATTAGAAGTGGGATACTGTGTTAAATACTCTAAAATTTCTGCTGAAACTTGAGGATGTTTAGCAATATCAGTCAAAAAATCTGTTTCATACCCAAGAAAGGTTTCTAAATCTTCGATTACTGGTGAAGATTCTTGTCTATCAATTGCTTTCGCTGTCAATTCTTCTATATCAACATTACTCGCTAATTCAGCTAAAATCCAAGTCGGAGTATTCTCTTGTTCCAATAATAAATTTAAATAGTGATGCTCCCAAGGTTTATCTGTTAATGCTTCCCGAAAAAATCTCTCTAAAATACTAACTGGTAAATTATCCCGCTTTTGAATCTCATATTTACAGCTAGAAAACAATTGATGTAGTATTTCTTCAGTAATATTCGGATGTTCTACAACAGCACTTTGAATTTCCTTATCCGATTCTTCCACTAAAACACCCAAAACCCTAGCACTACTATTCGGATTCTTCCCAACACCCAACCGAATCTTAAATAACTCATCCGCTGCCAATTTCATCAAAACATCTTCCGGAGCAAAAGGATTTTGAGCAACGGTCAACCTTATCCAACTCCAACGACTTTCCCCTAATTCCCTCAACCGTTCCCCATCAGCATCCCAATCATTAGCCACATCACGCTGACTCTTCACCAACTCCACAACTTCCGAAGGACAATTATCATTAGCTTCCACCGTCAAACGTACCGCTAATTCCAAATCCCCCGCTAATAATTCCAACAACGAAACCGGAGTTTCTAAAGATTCCGCAACTATCAAACGTGGTTTTAATTTATCCGATTGCGATAACCTTTCCAATATTTGCAACCGATACCGTAATGGCATATATTCGTTTTGCAATCCTTGAATTAACCTTCTCTCGGGAACCCATTCACTTACAAAACAAGGAGCTACGGGAGCAAATTGCATCAACTCTACCGCTAACCTATCATTTTGTCCCAAATCCAAATTCTGCAAAAGTTCTGCAACAGTTTCTTGATAATCACCTGTAATTTCTCCCGCAAAATTAACGTGTAATCTCGCAACTTCCACAACTGTGGAACAATCGCTATTAACTAAAATCTCTAAAAGACTCAGAGGAGTTTCAATAAAAGATGCAACAGCAATCTGTATTTCCTCTGATTCCGTCAGTAATTCTCGTGGTGTTTCTAAATATCTTTGTAAATCGGATGCACTAATCCTGGGAAGTGACTGCATAATTTATAGCTCTATTTCTTATTATCTCTTATAGTACTAAAGTACTACTTTCTTAATGGTAGCTGAAGTTATTGTTCCCCAAATGAAGAGAGATATTAGATAAATACTATTTTTAGCATAGATAAATTTGATTATCGGGTGTTGGGTTGCACTTTGTTTACCCAACCTACAAATACTATAATTTATGAGCGCTAAAGCGCAACTACTAACCTTATTATCTCCAAAAAAAAGAATAAAGACGGAGCATATTAAACCCCGTCTCTAAACAATTAAAATATGAATTTAGATAAAATATTATTTAGGCAAACTGCCTACTTGTGACTTATTAATGTGTCCGTAAACCATTCGAGAAACTTGTTTTATAAATGATTTAGCACGTCTATCGCGGAAAGGTCTGCTTACAATAATACCTGCTAAATAACGCTTACCATTTGGCATTGTCACAATACCTGTATCACCAAGAACAATTCCTAAAGTTCCTGTTTTATTAGCAAATTTTGCATTTTTATTAATACCAGATCCTAAATAAGCTTTATTCCTGACACGATGCATAATATCTAATACTTTGGCACGACTGCTACTACTCAATATCAAATTATTAGAAATCATAGCTCCTACTCTGGCTAAATCTTTGGGACTAGTTGTATTAGTTCCTTTAAAATCACCAAGTAAATTGCGAATCACAGTATTTTGCAATCCCCAATTACGAAAACGCTGATTTAATCTAGCTTTACCACCTAAACGGTCAATAACCATATTCGTCGCGGTATTATCGCTGATGGTCATCATTTTAGTCACGGTTTCTAACAGACCAAATTTAGTACCGGGACGTTTATAACGCATTGTTCCGGAACCTCCGGTCATCAAATCGCGACGCATTACTACGGTTTCATTTAGCTTAACTCTACCTGCATCTACTTCTTCAAATAAAGCAACTAAAAGCGGAAGTTTAATTGTAGAAGCTGCGGGAAATGCTTTTTCTCCGTTGATGTCTAAATAATCTCCAGTCTCTAAATCCAAGAAAAACATTCCTGGGTCTAAATAACTGTAGCGAGACATCAAACTTTTAACTTGGGAATAAAGTTGTGGAATTTGACTTCCTAATGGAACAACTCCAGCGAATGAGGAAGCATTAGGAAAAGGTACGGGAATCTTTTCTTCACCAGAATTATTATTAAAATTAGAAACAGTACGCTCTATAGATGAAAAATTAACTATCCAGTGGGAAGAAGTATCTCCTTTAACTAATAATTTTTCGGGAGAAACTGTATAACCTGGCGCTAATTCTACTACTAATCTAGTTGTTTTATCGTTAACTTTACCAACTCGAATTTCTTTTACAGAAGAACTATATTGTTTACGAATAGTATTACCTTTTAATTGCGTACCTGGTAAATCAATAACAAGTCGCGTGGGATTATTAATTAAAAATGCTCTGGGTTGAACTCCCGAATCTGTAGTTAAATTCAGTTGATTCCGCGTCGGATTAAAATGCCATGATTGAAAATTAGCCGCGTTTAATGGAGAGGATAACAGTAGAATACTGCTAGCAGCACTAAGAAATAATAGGGGTAGTCTCATGTGTATGATTTGCGAAAAACCGTCTTAATTTACTTGAATAAAATTTTCACTCATTGTATATATTCTCCGGAAAATAAATAACAGTATTTTCCGAAGAATAAATTTGATTTATAATCTATGAGTTTGAGATTATTTTGAGAGACGCTTAGATAAAAAGAATGGTTCCAATGTTATTTTCAACTGATATTAAAATCTAATTTTATGGCTTATCCGGATTTAGTATCCTAAAAAAAATTATAAAAAAAGGGAATAAGGAATAGGGAGCAGGGAATAAAAAATAATCTTTAATTTTAATCTTAGTTGAAAAATACGTATTTCTTTGTATAGTAAGTATTTGAAAAATTTTAATCATACTCTTAGGATACTAGATACAGAATAACGGTTTTTATTTCTATTAGTAAATCTTAGCTAAGTTATATCAATGAATTCGGGTCTTTCATATACTTCAATTTAACGGCTTCACTATAACCATAAACTGCTGTTGGTGCTTGTTTTTTAATAGCTGATAACACCAATTCCACATCTTGAGTGGGAATAGAGCGAAGTTGTAAACAGCGACCATTATCAAGATGAATATTAACAATATTTTCAGTAGAAGCTTTAATTCCGTTAACCTTATGGTTGAGTCCTACTGGATAAACCCAAACAATATTTTCGGGAGAATCTTTAATAGTTTTATAAATTTCAGATGAAGTAATACGAGAATGTTTAATAGCCAAACATCCAGCAATCAAAGTTGATATAGCGAAAGCACTTCCGATACCTACAGTGGAAGAGCTTGGTCTTTTCTGATTTAATCCAACTACAGCAAATATAAGGGTTCCGGTTAAACAACCTATCGCGAAATATGATGAAGCGTTTCTAATACGACGCAAGCAATCGCCAATAATTTCTAAATTATTATCTTCAGCCATTTTAATAAATTTTAAATTATTAATTTGATTTACAGTTGATATAAAAACATGTATAAGAACATATTTTACCGTTCTCAAACTATGATTTAAATAAATATTTAGTTGAAAATCTAAAGTGGTAGCAAAGATTTGATGTATTGTGACTTGGGTCTCAGAGTAAGTCCTAATATATAAATTAATTGAAGCAATTTAATCTAACCGCATTTACCAAAAAAACTATGAATATTCTCCCTAACTATATAAATAATAAATGGCAAAAATCCGCTGCAACAGAACACCTTGATGTTATTAATCCAGCGACAGCAGAATTACTCGCAAAAGTTCCTCTATCACCAAAATCAGAAGTAAACGAAGCTGCTGAATCTGCTGTGAAAGCTTTCAAATCCTGGAGACGTACTCCTGCTTCACAGAGAGTACAATTTTTATTCTTACTCAAATATTTATTAGAAGAACAATTAGAAGATATTGCTCGTACAATTACCTTTGAATGCGGAAAAACCTTGGTTGAATCAAGGATTGAAATGCGTCGTACTATAGAAAATGTCGAAATTGCTTGCGGTATTCCCATGATGTTGGGAGGAAATCACCATGAAGATATCGCAGATGGAATTGATGGAATGATGATTCGTCAACCTTTGGGTGTATGTGCTGCGATTTGTTCGTTCAGTTTTCCGGGGATGATTCCTTTTTGGTTTTTACCATATGCTATTGCTTGCTGTAATACCTACATTGTCAAACCTTCCGAAATGGTACCGTTGACCATGCAGAAGGTTTTCCAGCTACTAGAACAAACTGGTTTACCTGAAGGTGTTGTCAATTTGGTTAATGGTTCCAAAGAAACTGTAGATGCAATAGTAGAACATCCCCAAATTAAAGCAATCAGTTTTGTTGGTTCCACATCAGTAGCTAAATATATTTATAGCTGGGGTGCTGCAAATAGTAAAAGAATGCAGTGTCATGGTGGTGCAAAAAATCCAATTGTGATTTTACCGGATGCAGATATAGTTAATACTACCCGCATCGCTGCTGATAGTGCTTTCGGTTGTGCTGGACAAAGCTGTCTCGCTGCTTCCATAGCAATAACTGTAGGGGAAGCAAAAGATACTTTTACTCAAGGAATCTTAGAAGCTGCAAATAAGCGATTTGTAGGTAACGGGTTAGACGATGGAGTTGAAATGGGGCCGGTAATTAATGCTGGAAATAAAGCCAAAATTGAAGGATTGATTGAAAAAGGAGTGTCTTCGGGAGCAAAGTTGTTAGTAGACGGTAGAAATCCGTTAATACCTGATTACTCACGGGGTAATTTTATTCGTCCTACAATTTTAGAAGACGTAAATCCTTTAAGTGAAATTGCCAATACAGAAATATTCGGGCCAGTATTGAGTTTAATACACGTAAATAATATTGATGAAGCGATTTCTTTGGTAAATAACAGTCCATTCGGAAAAATGGCTTGTTTATTTACCGCATCGGTCGCAGCAGCGCGTAAATTTAGATACGAAGCAGAAACCGGAAGCATTGGTATAAACATTGCACCTACAGTATCAACACCACTCTTACCCTTCAGCAGTTGCAAAAAAAGCTTCTTCGGAGATTTATATGGACAAGGAAACCAAGCAGTAGAATTTTTTACTCAAACCAAAACAGTCATCAGTCAACAGTGAACAGTTAACAGTTAACAGTTAATAATTTCTCCTTGTCACCTTTTCTCCCAAGAAATTTTTTACCAATTGGCACACAAACAGTGTAATATCCGTCACGGTAAGTTAGTTATGAACAAATCATAATTATTTATAGGTAGTGAAGGAGTCCAAAATGAAAGTAGCTCTTATTGGTAAAACTTTAGTTGCATCTCTAGGTTTATTAGCTTTTTTTGCACCTCAACGTGCTGATGCTCAAATCGTTCCAAATATAGTTCCAGAACCTTGGGTATCTGTAGGTGCTAAAGATGGTGACGTTACTTATGCTGTTGGTGCGAAATTTGCTGGTTATGGTGCTGAATTGGGAGTAGGAGAAGACGGTGCTGTTGGTGTAGATGTACTGCAATTCCTTCCTCTACCTGCTGTTTCTCCTTATGTTGGAGTAGGTTACTACACTGAAGGTAAAGGTGTA
>CAKZYM010000932.1 GCA_937884685.1 uncultured Calothrix sp. | reverse complement strand
TAACTCCTAACTCTTAACTCCTTCCCGAAACCTTACCCAATTTTCAACAGCTTTATCGTTAGAAATTGCTGCTTTTTTCAACAAAATTACGCCATCTTTGAAATCGATAATTCCATATTCTTGATTATTAGTGATTTTTTCTATTAAATTCACGTATTCTGCTAATAATCCACGGTCATCTTTAAATGCTGGTGCATACTGTTGCAATCTCCATAAGTCAGCAATTGCATAATCCATTTTCACTACTTCCTTATCATCGTTTCGTAATTCCAGCATTGGTAAGCGGAGAATTTCGCGACGATTAGAAAGGTGAGGTACGAGGTAGGTGGTTGCAGATACGCTCGCATCTGATGGGATTTGCGCTAATAAAGGACGAATCCCTTTGTTTACATGATTCCACTGTTGGGGTAAAGATACATGTACCCAAGGCTGAATTGAGTCGGGTACAGCAAAGTAAAAGGTACGATTTGGATTTGATGTAAAACTAAAGATTAAAGATAAACTAATACAAAATATCCAGAAGCGACGAAATGATGGTTTAAATGCTTTAGGGTGTTTTGACCACCAAAGTACTGCACCATAACACAACCCTGGAACTACACTTAATGCATATCTGATATTAATTGCTAGTACCGAATCACCTTTACCTAAAAGCAGTTTCAATAAAGGAAATCCGGCAATACCCCAAGAAGCTGGAGCAATTGCAGGTATAAAAGCGAAAGGTAAACACTGACCGAGTAAATACCGAATTGTTCTATCTACCGGGGTCACTAATTCTACGACCAATCGAAACGGGTTGCTGAGTATTCCCCAAATAACATCTAAGGTCGTAGCTTCCTCCCCATCGACATATTGTCCAAATCTTTCCAACATAAACCGTTTAGAAATATCATCGGAAAACAACGGCATAATTAAATTAGTAAGCAGCAGCATGTACCCAAAGCTAAAGATACAAACCGCTAAACCATTGCGGGGAAAGCGTTTGCTCAAAACCATGTAAACCCCGACCCCGAACAAACTAACCCCTGCATCTTCCCGGACTATAACTGTTAATCCAGCCATCAACCAAAATAGCCACCACCACCGTTTCTCCATTGCTAGAAGCAAAGTAAAAATAAACAGCGGAATTTGGCTGATATCGTGAAAATTACATAGTGTCGGCCCAATTACAGCATTTGCAGCGTAGTAACTACCAGTAATCATCACTGCTAATCGAGGTTCTAAGTATTGACGTGCCAGTACATAAAGCATCAAACCACCAGCAGTTATCAGCGTGACTAACAGCACTGCTAAAGTCGCCGCATTGGGGAATAGTGCATATATAGGTGCCCAAAGTAACAAAGCTGGCGTAAAGTGTTGACCTAGCCGATGATAATAAACCGTAGGGATTTCATTTGCATGAACAACATTAGTTGAAAGACTTGAAGATAAAGAACTTTGAAAAAAGCGACCGTGGATATTATTCCAAAAAACTTGATTAAAAATACCTTGGTCAAAAGATGCATAAAAGCTAAAATATCTATTTAATATCAGTACAAGACATATAACAAAAAAGACACATGCAATAGGAAGAATAGGTTGAATAAAAGTAAAGAAATTTGATGAACTAGGTTTTGAATTACGAACTTTAGATATAGTTTCCTGCAATTGTCACTACCTCATTTTCCTGAAGAAGATAGAAAAATTCACTTACATTTTTCAAGATGAAAATATTATAAGTGGTTTTACAGTGAGCAGTTAGGAGTTAGGAGTGAGGAGTTAGGAGTTACAAGACTTTCTTGTAATTCCCTCAATTTTCTTCCCCCTCTTCTCCCTCTTCCCCCTCCCCTAATCTCATCGTCCTCGTCTCGTGCTAAAAGGTATTAGTAAGCTCCAACTCAAGATTCGCAGAATATGTCTAATTTAATTACTGATACTAAAAATTTACTTGCTGATTTGATATCGCGTTACTCTGACAAAGTTGATTATTTGATGATTCGGATTGAGGAAGCTGAGGGGACTGATATCTTATTACGTGGTGATAAGGTGGAAACTCTGAGCGAATGTATTTCGGTTGGGGGACAGGTAAGAGCTTGTTACAAGGGTGGATGGGGATTAAGCAGTTTTAATCATCTTTCTACTATCGAAGACCGGATTCAAGAAGCTATCGCAGCTGCAAGAATTGTCGGAGATGAGGAAACTATGTTAGCTCCTATCACTCCCGTACAAGCTGTATGTGAATTACCTTTGACCGGTACTGACCCCAGAAATATACCTTTGAGTCAGAAAAAAGAATTATGCTATAACTATACGTATTTACTCAAAAGTATAGATTATCGCATCTCTACAACTTCGGTACGTTATGGTGATAGCGCTCAAAAGGTAATTATTGCGACTAGTGAAGGTACCCTTATCGAACAGTCTTGGGTCGATATGGAAATGCGTTTCGCTGCTACTGCTAGAAATGGTGAAACGGTTCAAACCGGAAGAGAAACTACTGGTTCTCGTAAAGCTTTTGAAGATTTAACTAGCTTAGATGAACAAGTTACTAGTGCAGCACGTAGAGCAATATCTGCTTTATCACTACCACCAGTTAAAGGTGACACTTACACTGTGGTAATTGACCCAGTTTTGACGGGATTATTTGTTCATGAAGCTTTCGGACATCTTTCGGAAGCTGATATGGCTTATGAAAATCCGGATGTACTCGAAGTAATGACTTTGGGAAGAAGATTTGGTCGTGAAGATTTACAGATTTTTGATGGTGCTGCACCCGAAGGACATCGCGGTAGTTATTATTATGATGATGAAGGTACACCAGCTACTACTACTCAATTGATTAAAGATGGAGTTTTGGTAGGACGTTTGCATTCTCGGGAAACAGCAGGAAAATTAAATGAAACCCCTACAGGAAATTCTCGCTGTCTGAGTTATCAATATGCTCCCATAGTCCGAATGACAAACACTTGGATTGAAAGAGGTAAAACTCCGGTCAAAGATTTATTTTCGGGGATTAAGGAAGGAGTTTACGCGAAAAATTGGCTTGGTGGTATGACTAATGGAGAAATGTTCACGTTTAGTGCTGGTGAAGCATGGATGATTAGAAACGGTGAAATTGCAGAACCTGTTAAAGATGTGACTCTTTCGGGTAATGTATTTCAAACTTTGAAGGATATTGAAGGTATCGGTGATGATTTCTACTGGGATGAATCCGGTGGTTGTGGAAAAGGAGGACAAAACGGTTTACCCGTAGGTTGTGGTGGTCCGAGTTTGAGAATTAAAGATGTAGTTGTTGGTGGGGAAGCTGGTTAGTAAGTTAGGAGTTAAGAGTTAGGAGTTAGGAATTGGTTCGTAGTTGCGCTTACTCTGCGAGAAAGCTATGTCCTGTTGGACACGCTTCGCTAACGCTCATAGCGCCAAAAATGTTGAGTAATAATTAGTAATTGGTAATTGGTAATTGGTAATTTAAAATGACTACCTTCGCTAATAAAAACATAAATAAAATTCCACTTTTAGAAAATGGAGATAGATTAACAAGACATGAATTTGAGCGACGTTATACCGCTATGCCTGATAATAGAAAAGCGGAATTAATTGAAGGAACTGTTTATATGGCATCACCGTTACGTATAAGAAGCCATGGAGAACCTCATGGAAACCTAATTCTTTGGTTAGGAAATTATAAAATTACAGTTCCAGGTTTAATTTTAGGCGATAATTCGACAGTTCGTTTGGATTTAGACAACGAACCACAACCCGATGTTGTGTTGTTATTTGATGAGGAAAATGGCGGACAAGCACGTATTAGTGAGGATGATTATATTGAAGGTGCGCCGGAATTGGTTGCTGAAGTTGCTGCTAGCAGTGCATCTAATGATTTACATGATAAGAAAAACGCTTACCGTCGTAATGGTGTTTTAGAATATATTGTTTGGCAGGTTTTTGAAAATAAAATTGACTGGTTTTATTTACAAAATGGTGAATACATATCTTTAGAACCAGATACAGAAGGAATTATTAAAAGTAATGTTTTTCCGGGTTTGTGGTTAGCAGCTTCAGCGTTACTAGCAGGAGAAATGAATCAAGTTATTCAAGTATTGCAACAAGGTTTAAATTCACCAGAACATAAAAAGTTTATCAATCAGTAATAAATTTACAATTAACAATTATCAAATATCAATTATCAATAAAAAAACTGTTCCTGTTCACTGTTCACTGTTCACTGATAATTATTTCCTATCGAAATATAGCAACATCTACTTGCTGCAATAACTCTTCTACACCAGAATTATTATTCAAAACAATATCAGCTTTTTTAGCTTTTTCTGCTAAAGCCATTTGACTGCTGATTCTTGCTTGTGCTTGTTCTGGGGTTAATTTATTTCGCTCTATCAATCTATTTAACTGTTGCTTCGGAGAACAAGTTACTACCCAAATTTCTGTAACCAAGTCTGTCATTTTGGCTTCAAACAATAAAGGCACAACTGCTATTAGTGTTTCTGCTGAGGTTTCTTTGATTCCGGCAAAAATGCGATCGCCAACGTAGGGATGAATCAAGTTATCTACCCACAAGCGTTCTTGTTGGTCGTTGAAAATAATCTCTCCTAACTGTTCTCGATTTAGGCTGCCATCACCAAGTAATATTTTTTCTCCGTAGCGCTTAGTTATTTGCTGTAAAAGCGGTGAATTCGCAGCAACAGCTTCCCTTGCGTAAATATCCGCATCTAAAATTGGTAAATTATAAGCATCTGCTAAATAATCCGCAACAGTTGTTTTACCTGTCGCAATACCCCCAGTTAAACCGATGACACGTTTCATAAATTATAGGTAATTAGGAATATGGGTTAATTAATAACTATCTATTATCCAATAAAGATTAGCAATCGTCTTGGTATAAAAGTTTTTAGTTAAATCCAACGCACAACCTTACCCCTCTCCTTATCAAGGAGCTACGGTGTACAAACAAGTTTTCTAAGTTGATTTCGCAGCGTTTTATCCCCCTAACCCCTTAAAAGGGGGGGGGATTGGAATTAAAGTCTCTTAAAAAAAGGGGAAATTGAAGTTAAAGTCCCCCTTGGAAAGGGGGATTTAGGGGGATCTAAATGTGTGTACACCGTAGTTATCAACGAGAGGGAAAATAAGAGCGTGAAAACCGCTACCTCTAAATATATTATCTATGACCCTACCCATTATCCATTACCTCTCTTGGAAACTTGCTCTATTCGGGGAGACCCCAAGACCGCAATTTCCGCTATTGCTCCTAATTATTTGTCCAATCAATAATTGCTTGAGTTAGTCCTTCTAAGGTATATTCTGAAGCTTCAACGTCCACTCTTTCAAAATACTTTTGACAAGCATTAGAAGTCTGAGGACCAATAGAAGCAATACAAATTCCTTCTGTATAATCTGACACTATAGGTGATTGGTGATTTTGCTGATTATCTGAGAAAATATTCTGGGCTAGTTGATTAAAGAATTTCACTGTTTTGGAACTAGCAAAGGTGATTATATCAACGGTTCCGCTTTGTAAAGCTAATTCAGCAGAGGGAGGAACACTACTAGGACAACAAGATTGATAAGCAGCGACCTCTACAACTTCTGCTCCTTGTTTTCTAAATTCTGTAATTAAATCTTCTCTTCCACCACTTTCGACTCTGGGAAATAAAACTTTTTTTCCAGAAAGTTGTTCGGGAAAATGTTCTATTAAAGAATCAGCAATAAAATTTGGTGGAATAAAATCTGGCTGTAAACTATGATTTTTAATGGCTTTAGCGGTTTTCTCTCCAACGACGGCTATTTTTAGATTTGCTAAAGTACGCACGTCTTTTTCCAATGCAATTAACCTCTCAAAAAAGTAATTAATACCGTTGCTAGAAGTAAGAATTAACCAGTCAAATTCTGATATATTAGCAATTGCATTGTCCAAATCCTCCCAGCTTGAAGGGGGACAGATTTCTAATGCAGGCATTTCAATTGCATTTGCACCTGCTGCTACAATCATTTTAGTAAATTGACTTGATTGTCCTACAGAACGAGTAATTAAAACAGTTTTTCCAGCTAGAGGTAGAGTTGAAGATACCGTTTGAGAAAATTGGGTAGAAGAATTTGATGACATAAGTTTAGAATGCTTTGCATCTAATTACATTTTCTCAGAAAATCTGCTCAAATCTACTACTTCCCCAATTACAATTACAGCGGGAGATAATCGTACTGTTTTTACATGTTCCACAACTGTGGAAACTTGAGCAATCCATACCTGTTGTTCTGAAGTACCAGCTTTACGAATGATTGCAATTGGGGTGCTTTTGTCTTTTCCATATTTAATTAACTGGTCTACAATCTCTCTAAGATGCTTTCCACCCATTAGTAGTACTAGCGTATCCAGTCTCGAAAGTGCTTCCCAATCAAGAATATCCGGTTGATGAGCGCTCGATACACCGAAGGATTTACTTAACTCCGCATCTGTAAGCGGAATTCCCGCTAACAAAGGTGCTGCTGTTACAGAAGAAATTCCCGGAATCGCTTCAAAATCACAACCAGCATTGTTTAAAGCTTGAATTTCTAAAATACAGCGACCGAAAATAAACGGGTCTCCGGATTTAAGCCTTATTACAAGTCTTCCCTGCTGACAATATTTAACTAATAAATTGTTAATTTCTGATTGAGGAGTACTTGGTAAACCACCACGTTTTCCCACATGGATTTTTAAACAATCATCCGGTACCAGTTTTAGTAATTGCTCATCTACCAAAGCATCATAAATCAACACCTCAGCTTCTGCTAATAACCGATAAGCCTTTACCGTTAAATAATCTACCCCTCCAGGTCCAGCACCAACAAGGTATACTTTGCCATTAGATTTCATCGGACTTTAGATTTTAGATTTTGGGGAAACTTACCAATTAGCAATTACAAATTACCAATCACCAATCCCCAATTACTGATTCAATTTTTCCAATAACTGACCAACTTCTGCTGCTTTTTTCGGCTGACGTTTTTGCAATACTTCTTTAGCTTTTTGTAAATATTCTATTGCTTCCGATTGCTTCTCTTGCTGCATATAAATTCGACTCAAACGTAGATAAGCATCAGCTTTTTTAGGTGCGCGTTCAATAACTTCTTTGTATTTTTCGACAGCGGCTTCTACTTTTTCCTGTTTTAACAAAGAATCTCCTAAAAGTAAGCGAACAACATCATTACTTACATTAATAGAAGTTACTTGACGAAACACAGCTTCTGCATTTTCATAATCTTTCTGCTGATAAAGTTCAAGCCCTTTCTGAAAAAGATTAGAAGTTCTTAAAGTCTTAACAGCAAAATAAATTAGTAGAAAAATACTTGAAATAACAATAGCAGCGGGAATAATGGTATTTAATTGCGAATTTTCTAACATAATTAAGAGTCGTTAGGAGTTAGAAGTTAGGAGTTATGAGTTAGGAGTTA
>CAKZYM010000931.1 GCA_937884685.1 uncultured Calothrix sp. | reverse complement strand
ATGTTAAACACATCGGGATGCGCTTTCTCGATTTCATCAAACAGAATTACTGCATAAGGACGACGACGAATAGCTTCGGTCAACTGTCCACCTTCTTCATAACCAACATATCCCGGAGGAGCGCCGATTAAGCGAGAAACTGCATGTTTTTCCATGTATTCGGACATGTCAATCCGCACCATCGCTTCTTCAGTATCGAACATGTAAGAAGCCAAAGCTTTACCCAATTCGGTTTTACCAACACCGGTAGGACCGAGGAAAATAAAGCTAGCTATAGGACGATTGGGGTCAGCAAGTCCCGCACGAGAGCGTTGGATTGCATCAGCAACGGCTGTTACAGCTTCATTTTGACCGATTACCCGATTGTGCAATTCATCTTCAAGATTTAATAATTTCTCTTTTTCGGATTCCACTAACTTACTGATAGGAATACCAGTCCATTTAGAAATTACTTCCGCAATATCGGCTTCGGTGACTTCTTCCCTTAACAGAGATTTACCGCTGTGCTGTGCTTGGGAAAGTTCGGTTTCAGCAGTTTCTAACTGACGATGTAAATCGGTTAACTTACCGTATTTCAACTCAGCAGCCCGATTCAGGTCGTAATCCCGTTCTGCTTGCTGGATTTCTACGTTAACTCGGTCGATTTCTTCTTTTACAGACTGAATTTTCGTAATTACATCCTTTTCCGACTGCCATTGACCGCTTAAAGCACGCTGCTCTTCTTTAAAATCGGCAAGTTCTTTTTCTAATCTTTCCAAACGTTCCCTTGAAGCTGCATCGCTTTCCTTTTGCAGCGATAGCTTCTCCATTTCCAACTGCAAAATCTTGCGGTCAATTTCGTCTAATTCTTCTGGTTTAGAAGTAATTTCCATCTTCAATCTTGCAGCTGCTTCATCAACCAAATCAATGGCTTTGTCTGGTAAAAAGCGGTCGGTGATATAGCGATTGGATAAAGTAGCAGCCGCAACCAAAGAACTGTCAGCAATCTTCACACCGTGGTGAACTTCATAGCGTTCCTTCAAACCACGAAGAATCGAAACAGTATCTTCTACAGTCGGTTGGTCAACGTAAACCTGTTGGAAACGTCTTTCCAAAGCCGCATCTTTTTCAATATATTTACGATATTCATCTAAAGTAGTCGCACCAATACAGCGCAATTCACCCCGAGCCAACATCGGTTTGAGTAAATTACCTGCATCCATCGCACCTTGAGTAGCACCAGCCCCAACTACGGTATGGATTTCATCAATAAATAAAACAATATTTCCTTGAGACTCGGTAACTTCTTTAAGTACAGCTTTGAGACGCTCCTCAAATTCACCTCGGAACTTCGCACCTGCAATCAAAGCACCCATATCCAAAGCTATCAGCTTGCGGTCTTTGAGGGATTGTGGAACATCACCCGCGATAATCCGTTGAGCTAAACCTTCAGCAATCGCTGTTTTACCAACACCAGGTTCACCGATTAAAACGGGGTTATTCTTAGTACGTCGCGACAAAATTTGAATGGTACGACGAATTTCGTCATCCCTTCCGATTACAGGGTCAAGCTTACCTTCACTAGCAGCTTCAGTTAAATCCCGTCCATACTTTTCCAGAGATTGATATTTACCTTCTGGATTTTGGTCAGTCACCTTTTGACTCCCTCTTATTTGCTTGATGGTATCTTTTAATTTCCTTTCGTCTATGCCGAGTTCTTTAAATAAATTTTTACCGAAGCGGTCATCCCTAGCATAAGCTAGCAGCAAATGTTCAATAGAAATGTATTCGTCACCAAATTCCTTACGGTATCCGTCCGCTCGGTCTAATAGGGTATCTAAGCTGCGTCCTAAGTATACAGAACTGCTGCTACCCGATACCTTTGGTTGACTTTTGATAAACTCTTCCGTAGTTGTTTTAATTTTTTCAGGATTCGCACCCAGTTTATTAAAAATAGGTACGGTTAATCCATCTTGTTCCAGCAGAGCTTTCATTAAATGTTCGCTTTCAATCTGCTGCTGTTGATATTGTTTTGCAGTTTCGGGAGTATGGGTAATAGCCTCCCAAGCCTTTTCTGTAAATTGATTCGGATTAGTCGGTTGCATATTCTTTAGTAAAAAAGTTTACAAACTTGCTACCACAAAAAATGAAAAATAAACAAATATTTCTATAAAACATTCTAAAAATAAGCGTGCAGTTTACAGGGTCGGTGTTCACCCCTTAGTTTGTGGTATTTCCCTAAAATCAGTGAACAGTGAGCAGTTAGGAGTTAAGAGTTAGGAGTTAGGAGTTAGGAGCTAAGAGTTAAGAGTTAAGGGTTATGAGTAATGAGTAAGAAGTTATAAATTATTAATTTCTCCTCCTCTACCCCCTCTTCCCCTTCTTCCCCCTCTACCCCCTCCCCATCCGAGTTAACATAATTACGAGCAAAGCACGATAAGACAATGGCTAAAAAACAGAAATTCCCTTATTTACTCGGTTCCAAATGGACATCTGGGCAGAAAATTGATGGTTGGAGGCATTTTCAGGTGATTAACCGCAAGAATCAAGGTAAGTGGGTATATGCAGAAATGGTTGCTTCTTGCGATTCGGAGGTTCGTTTCTGGATTAATGCGAAGTTGTTACAAGACCGCTCAAATTGGCAACCGGGTTGGCAGTCTTTACAAGAAATGGCCCAAACTGGGAATGAAGATGCTTGTTGAGATTCTTATAAATAAATTGTTTAAATTGTTCTCAAAAATATTCCAATACATTTAAATCCAGATAAATTTTAAATTTAGCTAAAAAATTTAATCTTAAATCTGACTATTGCTAACAAAGATGAGAATTATAAATTAAGTTTTTTTTTAGATTCATCTTTAACTTACTGCTGAATTAAAAAAATTAGGACATTTTTAAAAATGTGATTATTTTTAACATTAGAGGATTTGGTTATTTCAGTCCTAAACTATTATCCTGCAAGGCTTTCACTATTAAAATGGCTATAAATAATTTCAGAACTACTTTTGACAATCAATCCAAAAATAGTCGCTGTATTACAGATAATTTTAATTAACTTTTTTTTGTGAAGCATTCCGAGTATTTACTTAAGTACGTAGATGCCTTAAAAGCTGATTATTCTTGATTTAATCTACTTTTTGATGCTTATCTATATTTTTACTGATAGTAATAGTGAAATATAAAAAGTGACTCAGTAATACAACTTAATCTCAAAAAAACTCTTCATAAATTTAATATTAACCGGCTCAAACCGATTGCTCATATCAGAGTACCAGCATAGTAGATGCTATGAGCCTAAACTGTGGGTAAGTCTTATAGTGATTTTCATTCTTATGAAAGACATATATATGAAGGATTTCATATTTTTGCTTATTGTAACTATTTTTATATAAATAAATAAACAAAAACTAATATTAACTTAGTTTAACGATTGATAGACTTTTACAGACAATAGTGTTTTAAATATTAATTAATGAGCCTAAATAATTAGCTATAAACGAGGGTTGCATCTAAAAGCTTTTTTGTTTTGGGTGTAACTTGGACATTAACGAGTAAAAACGACTTATACATTGCAACCTTTATGTCTGTCTGGGTAAAGGAAAGTCACAAAGCTAAGAGTTTGAAAAGAAACTATAAGAGGAAAGAAGAGTGAGACTAGCAGTTTACGGAAAAGGCGGAATCGGTAAATCCACAACAAGTTGTAATATTTCCGTGGCCTTAGCAAAGCGTGGAAAAAAAGTCCTACAAATTGGTTGCGACCCCAAACACGATAGCACCTTTACCTTGACAGGATTTTTGATTCCTACAATTATTGATACCCTGCAAGAAAAAGATTTTCACTACGAAGATATCTGGCCTGAAGATGTTATTTATAAAGGCTATGGCGGAGTTGATTGTGTAGAAGCTGGTGGTCCTCCAGCCGGTGCTGGATGCGGTGGTTACGTAGTTGGAGAAACCGTAAAACTACTCAAGGAACTCAACGCTTTTGATGAGTATGATGTAATATTGTTCGACGTTTTAGGTGACGTGGTTTGTGGTGGTTTTGCAGCACCGCTCAACTATGCTGATTATTGTCTAATCGTTACCGACAACGGCTTTGATGCATTATTTGCTGCTAACCGTATTGCTGCTTCCGTTAGAGAAAAAGCCCGGACTCACCCATTAAGATTAGCGGGTTTGATTGGCAACCGCACCTCAAAACGCGATTTAATTGAAAAATATATTGAATCGGTTCCGATGCCAGTTTTGGAAGTTTTACCTCTGATAGAAGACATCCGTGTTTCCCGAGTCAAAGGTAAAACTTTATTTGAAATGGCAGAGACAGAACCTTCCTTAAACTTTGTTTGTGACTATTATCTCAGTATTGCCGACCAGCTTTTGGCTCGACCCGAGGGGGTAGTTCCACAGGACGCTCAAGACCGAGAATTATTCTCATTGTTGTCAGATTTTTATCTAAATCCGAATAAACCACAGGTTCCTAATCCCGAAGAGGAATTAGACTTAATGATTGTATAAATCATTAGTTTATTTCTCAGGATGAGGAGATAACATGGCATTCTTTTATAGTTTCACGGATTCGTTAAAGCAGAAGTGGTTGCAATTCTACGCATCGAATCGCGACTGGATAAAATTACACATGGAAGTAGACTCGGTTTACACCCCCGACGGTGGTAAACGTCCGTCTTCATACCTCATCCTGGGAGTAGCAAACGCCCTGGAGCCGAAATTAGCGCAGTTGATGTTGCCGTTTTCCAAGTTGAATGCTGATGCTGACACCTTGATTGAAGTGCTTGATTTGCACTTTGACCCAGATACAGAACTTGGGGAGCAGCCCATGCAGCCAGCATTGCAAGAGGAAGAGGTTGATGAAACCCCAGAATTCTCTGTAGATGAAAGCTCAGACGATTTTGCTGATGTTGCTTCTTTTGAAGAAGATTCTCAGGAAATAGAAAATATTGCAGCTCCAGATATGGACTTGGGAGATTCTCAGGACGGAACTTTGGTAGTAGAAGAAGCTTGGGGTGGACAAGAGATAGAAGAGGAACCCAGCAGCGAAGAAAACTCATTGAATGACATCCAAGCGAATGGTTTGGGAGATATGTCTGATGGTTCTGATACTCAAGAACAAGTTTCAAGTTCTGACCAGTCCCAACAAACTCCAAGTGGAGAATCTGAAGACGCATTTGGCGATATTTCCTTTGACGAGTTCAAAGACGGCGATAGCACTGGTTTTGGCGATGCGCTAACAGACGTGTGGGGTGAAGGGTCTACACAAAAAGATAACGAAATATTTTCAGGGGAAGATATGACAGATGGTTCTATTGACGATTCGGAAATAGCCCGTCTCTTCCCCAATAGCTAATACAAATAGTTAAGAGTTAGGAGTTATGAGTTAAGAGTTATGAATTGTGAGTTAAGAGTTAAGAGTTATGGATTAAAAATCAAGAATTAAAACTTATAAATCTTGAATTCAATTCCCACTTCTCACTCCTAACTCTCAACTCCTAACTCCTCACTCCTCACTCTTAACTAAAAAATTAAAGGGGAGATAATAAAAATGACAGTTGCTGAACCACAAGCTTTAAATTTTGACTGTGAAACAGGTAATTACCATACTTTTTGTCCGATTAGCTGCGTAGCGTGGTTATACCAAAAAATCGAAGATAGTTTCTTTTTGGTAATTGGTACTAAAACTTGCGGTTACTTCTTGCAAAACGCAATGGGGGTAATGATTTTCGCTGAACCCCGTTATGCAATGGCAGAATTGGAAGAAGGTGACATTTCAGCACAGCTTAATGATTACGAAGAACTCAAAAGATTGTGCTTGCAAATTAAACGCGATCGCAATCCTAGTGTGATTGTCTGGATTGGCACCTGTACCACCGAAATCATCAAAATGGACTTGGAGGGTCTAGCCCCCAGATTAGAGTCCGAGATAGGCATTCCTGTGGTGGTAGCGCGAGCAAATGGCTTAGACTATGCTTTCACTCAAGGAGAAGATACCGTTTTAGCTGCAATGGCTAATCGCTGTCCCAAGGAAGCACCTGTAGTAGGAAAAGAGAAGGAAGAACGAAACGGTATTCAAAAGCTGCTTAATTTTGGTAAGAAAAAAGAAGAAGTAGTAGAATCCGATTCGGAATACGTAGACCATCCACCTTTAGTTCTTTTTGGCTCCTTACCCGACCCAGTTGTCACCCAGTTGACTTTGGAATTGAAAAAACAAGGTATCAAGGTAACGGGATGGCTACCAGAAAAAAGATTTACAGAATTACCAGTAATTGAAGAAGGGTATTATGTCGCTGGAGTTAATCCCTTCCTCAGTCGCACCGCTACAACCTTAATGCGACGCAGAAAATGTAAATTAATTGGCGCACCATTTCCAATTGGACCAGATGGAACCCGTGCTTGGATTGAAAAAATGTGTTCCGTATTCGGTATTACTCCCCAAGGTTTGGATGAAAGGGAAGCGAAAATTTGGGAAAACTTGGAAGAATACGTCAAGTTGATTCGCGGTAAATCTGTATTCTTCATGGGAGATAACTTACTGGAAATATCTTTAGCAAGATTCTTAATTCGCTGCGGAATGACAGTTCCTGAAATCGGTATTCCCTACATGGACAAGCGCTATCAAGCTGCTGAATTACAGCTTTTAGAAAAAACTTGTCATGAAATGGATGTACCTTTACCCAGAATCGTGGAAAAACCCGATAACTACAATCAAATTCAGCGAATTAACGAATTGAATCCCGATTTAGTAATTACCGGAATGGCTCACGCGAATCCTTTAGAAGCAAGAGGAATAAATACCAAATGGTCGGTAGAATTTACCTTTGCTCAAATTCACGGTTTTACCAATGCACGGGATATTTTAGAATTAGTAACTCGTCCCTTGCGTCGGAATAACAGCTTGAAAGATTTGGGTTGGGATAAATTAGTTAAAGAAGAAGCAAAAGTTTAAAACAAAGCTTCTTGAATTAACAAATAAAGAAACCCGATTTTTTTTTAATCGGGTTTCTAAACATTTTCAATACTGATATAAATTCTGCATATAATTGTACTAAATTACTATAAGACAATGTAGATAAGTTATATTTATCCAATATTTATTTTTTACTTTTTCAAGTTTAACTAAAAATATTTTTTTATGATTGTTATAAATGGTTATAACTATATATTTGATATAAGAATTAAATAGTATTCTTATTAGTTGAAATGTTAACTATACAACCTAAATAGAACTACACGGATTTTACTAATTCTTAGCCCACGCAGGTGGGCTTTGTTTTTGTAGCCCCAGACTTCTAGTCTGAGGGTTTCTTGAAACCAATAATTACGTCCTTATCCATCACCGACGATATCACCGATAAGTCCGGATAAACTTTTTCTATCAAACCTAATCTATTTACCGCATTATCAAAAGTTTCACCTTGTAAAATTTCA
>CAKZYM010000930.1 GCA_937884685.1 uncultured Calothrix sp. | reverse complement strand
TATTTGAATTTTGAACGGATACTGAGATTCAAAAGCTTGCTATATAAGCTTAAAACCTAAAATCTTGTTCATAAATCAAATCGGATTCCTATATTGATTCTATTTGTAATTGTTCATTGATGAACTACACTCGACGGGTGAACAACTGTTAACTGTTAACTTTTAACTGTTAACTGATTAAGGTGCTAATCTCGCTTTAGCCAACCGATGAGATTTGTACCATTCTCCTATTGCTGGAACCCAGATTTCAAAGTGAATTAGCATTAGTTCGCACAACTTTTGAATTTCTAATTGAGCGTCTTTTTTATATCTCATATCCAAGAAATGCATTAGAGACCTTAGATTTAAACTAACTATAAAATGCTGACGATAATCAAAGGGCATTTTTCCTCTAATATGTTCTTCAGAAATACCGTTATCAAAATCGATTTTATAGCGTTTAACAGCTTCCATACACCAATTTAAATCAGCTTGTCTTTGTTCTGGTGAATAGTAATATTTTTTTCCTTGACGGTTAGTGTAATAATCTACTGGACGCAGGTAAAAAACATCTTCTACGTCTTTTTCTCCTTCTGCTACTTTGATAAATTGCTCTGAAGTATACCTAAAAGATTGAACATCAAAAGATACGCTGATGCGATGAGTACGCGCTTGTTGCATGACGCTATGGGGAAAATAGCCGCAGTTAAATACGATTTGAGGATGTTCCAAAGGACCGTAATGTCCTCTTTCTCCTGCTAAAAGTCGTTTAACTATAATCTCACCACATTGCGATTCTGAAGGGAATTTGTCCCGCTCGTCATAAACGAATTTATCCGTATAATCTTGGTGCATTGCAGCATAAATGACTTGCTGCGGATTCGGTGTTTTTGTAATAACTTCTACTCTAAATCGGTTCATGTTAAATATTGAAAATTGGGGATAGGTAATAGTCAGGAGAATGAGAATTAAGAGGATGGAAGGACATTGAGCTTCTTCTTCTTTCTCTTTAGAAATAAGGCTTGTTTTTTTGCCTTATATAATCCATTCTTTAAAATATGTGAAAAGTGTTCTTTTTCAAAGCCAGGGTAAGAAAAATTATGGTTTTAACCGCTTCAACGATGTTGTCTTTGGGCACAAAGGCTCCAGATTTTCAACTACCTGATGTGGTATCTGGGGAAACTATTTCTCTCTCAACATTTGTAGGCAAAAAAGCTTTATTGCTAATGTTTATTTGTCGTCACTGTCCTTTTGTAAAGCACGTTCAGGACGAATTGTCTCAATTAGGAAAAGATTATTTACAAAGCGATTTAGAGATTGTCGCTATTAGTGCGAATGATGTTGAAAATTACCCCGATGATGCGCCAGATTTATTGAAGAAAATGGCGACGGATTTAGATTTCAAGTTTCCTGTATGTTATGACGAGACTCAGGAAACAGCGAAAATTTATACTGCTGCTTGTACTCCAGATTTCTTTTTGTTTGATAATCAGCAAAAACTTTTTTATCGGGGACAATTAGATGATAGTCGTCCGAGTAATGGTCAACCTGTAACTGGAAAAGATTTACGAAACGCGATAGATGCTGTATTACATAGTAAATCTTTAATAGAAGAACAAAAGCCTAGTATTGGTTGCAATATTAAATGGAAAGCAGGGAATGAGCCGGATTATTTTGGTTAGGAGTGAGGAGTTAGGAATTAGGAGTTAGGAGTTAGGAGTTAGGAATGAAAATAAATTGACGAATGTTGTCTACCTAAAATATCTACTGATAGTATCCTATGCCTAATGCCTAATGCCTAATGCCCAATTCCCACTAAAAACTAACAACTAAAAACTAATATCTAATTTTGGATTTCTAAATTGAGGATGTAATGTCCTAGCTGAATTTTCCCTGCCCACAATTCGTATTCAACTCTGAGATGTTCAGGTAAAGGATTTCCGGTCAAGGTAAGATTACGAGTGAAGTTTCTCATACGGATTGGCTGGTTATTCTGCAAGGATTCGTTGGGTAACCAATAACGACTCATACCGTAAACTCCTTGCTCCCAAAAGTGACGGTAACTTAAGTGAGGATTTCCTTGCATTGTCATTATGACTCTGTAAGGAGATATTTCTAACCACAAAATTCTCGGACTACTTAAAACGCGAGGATTGCTCTGTGAAGGTGAATAAAGAAGATTTTGCGAATTCTGGGATCTAGCTTCTTGCTCGGTTTTAATCGGGGGTGCATTTAATAACAGGTGGAAGCGCTGGCTATCTTTTTGATATAAAGTAGCGGCAGTTTCGACAACAGATTGGACTGGTAAATCTGTCGAAATTAAGGATAAGCAAACGGGTTTGCGTTGATGAGTCAGCATTAGAGGGATAGAATGAGAAGCTATTGGATAAATAAGTCTAATATTGGGGTTAGGTGTCGAGTTTAACGGTAGGATAAGGGGCGAGGAAGTTTATACATAAAGCTTTTGCTTGGGTATAATTTCCCGTACAGTCACACGCCAGTTTATCCTAATGTCGGCTTCTGTTATAACCGTAGAAATTGAACAAAACCGGAACCATAAGTTAGTTGTTCGACGACCTGAGTCGGGACTATCTTTAAACGGTAATATTCGAGTCCCTGGAGATAAATCTATCTCCCATCGAGCATTAATGCTAGGAGCGCTCGCTGAAGGTGAAACCCGTATAGAAGGATTGCTTTTGGGGGAAGATCCCCGAAGTACAGCAAGTTGTTTCCAAGCGATGGGAGCAGAAGTTTCAGATTTAAATACAGAATTAGTACGGGTTAAGGGTATTGGTTTAGACAATTTACTCGAACCCGTTGATGTTTTAGATGCTGGCAATTCTGGTACCACGTTGCGACTGATGTTAGGGATTTTGGCATCCCATGCAGGACGTTTTTTTACTGTCACTGGGGATAGCTCCTTACGTTCGCGTCCAATGTCTCGTGTGGTTAAACCTTTGGAAGAAATGGGAGCGCAAATTTGGGGAAGAGATAATAATTCAAAAGCACCCTTAGCGGTTAGCGGACAAAACCTCAAACCGATTCACTACCATTCTCCCATAGCTTCAGCGCAAGTTAAGTCTTGCGTGTTACTGGCCGGTTTGTTGGTGGAGGGTAAAACTACCGTTACCGAACCAGCCCTATCTCGCGACCATAGCGAACGAATGTTAAAAGCATTTGGTGCAAAATTAGATATTGACCCCGAAACTAATAGTGTTAGCGTCAATGGTCCGGTGAAACTATACGGACAAAGCGTGGTAGTACCTGGCGATATAAGCTCAGCAGCTTTTTGGTTAGTAGCTGGAGCAATTGTATCAGATTCGGAATTATTAATTGAAAATGTTGGTGTCAATCCGACTCGGACTGGTGTTTTGGAAGCTTTGGAAATGATGGGGGCTGATATTACGCGAGAAAACGAAAGGGAAGTTGCGGGGGAACCTGTAGCCGATTTGAGGGTACGTTCGAGCAAACTTAAGGGCTGTACCATTGAAGGAGATATAATACCAAGCTTAATTGACGAGATTCCCATTTTAGCTGTAGCGGCAGTATTTGCCGAAGGAACTACTGTAATAAAAGATGCGGCAGAATTACGAGTCAAAGAGAGCGATCGCATTACTGTAATGGCGAATCAATTGAATTCAATGGGAGCTAATATAAGCGAATTACCCGACGGTATGGAAATTACCGGAGGAACGCCGCTTACTGGTGCCGAACTTGACAGCTTTACAGACCATCGTATTGCTATGAGTTTAGCAATTGCGGCTTTGAATGCAGCGGGTTCAACTGAGATTAATCGTGCTGAAGCTGCTTCGGTTTCTTATCCAGATTTCTTTGATACTCTTAAAAGTATTATCAAATAAGAAATTAAAATGTAATAATTCTTATCCTTTAGGTTCGTTGGGGATAAGAATTATTTTTAAGAAGTTTGAATTAGTTTTAAGGAATGTAAAGTAAGATTTCTGATTATGTTTTAAATTTGATTTTGCATTGAAAGATATGAATAGTTTTAAAATATTTATATCTATTTTTGAACTCAGTAAATAACATTGCATATAAGATTGATATCTGGAAGTCTTTAATATCAATGGGTTGAAAATTTTTATCAATATTTTATATTTTACTTATATTTTTATTGTTCCCAGAAAAGGTTAAAAATTAACTGATTATGAAAAATAATTGTAAATGACTGAAAGCTTTATGATTTTTGAAATATCGAGGAGAATCTAATTTGTAAATAAAAACTCTGATTTACTGTTACGTAATACTATTAATCAATTTATGTGTGACAGCTTTATGGTGCTTAATTGTGTTCGATAGATTTTCTTCGCTGTCACTGTATCCTACAAGGAGTTTACGCAATATTATTAACAAAGTGGTGCGTGACAGCATTATGATAATTACTTGATTAGAGTTGATAGATTCTCTTAGCTGTCACAGCACCCTACAAAGAAAAATCTGCCATCAATGTTAATAAATAGTTCATATAAGATATAAGAAAATGTAGAGACGTATCACTGCTACGTCTCCTTTAACTGCGTTATATCGAACTAGATAATCTTAATTACCGATAATCAGGTCTTTGAATATCTCTCAATCTAGCAGCATTTCTCATCCCATAATCGGAACGGGTAAATCGATTTAATTGCATTTCAAAAAAGTCGCGATTTGCTTGTAAATGTTCGGGATTTTTATCATCTAAAGGATACAAGAGAGCGGTTCTTAATGCTTGAATTACTGCTGATGTTACGTTATACATTGAGCGTTGAAAAGTAATTCCCAACTGAATCAACATATCATCTTCATTACGACAATATTTTTGATAATAATCGACTAAATATTGCGGTAAAAAGTGCAGCATATCTTGCATCAATAATGTTGGGGGGATTCCTGCTGTTCCTACAGGAAATACATCAGCGTATAAAATTCCATAGTGAAAATCTTTTTGTTTTGAAGGAACTTGTTGTGCTTGAGCATTATAAGATTTTGTTCCTCGGAAAGGAGCAGTACGATAAAAAATAGCTTCTACATAAGGTAATGCTGCTTCATATAACCATGTAAAACCTTTTGATTTGGGAATTATTTCATAACACTCTTTGCCAATATAAAGGTGATGATAGATGGGACGACCTGCGACTGCAAAAATACCGTTAACTAAAAAATCCATTGCTTCGGGTACGGTGGTCAGTTTTCCTTCGTCGTACAAATCTGACATTTCAAAGAAAACTGGTGCCATTACTTCCCAAAATAATCCTAAATTGGAATAGTAAGAAGCTTGACGACATTGTTCTAAAAACATATCTGGAAAAAGTTTATAGAGCAATTGCATCGCAGGATTACCTTTAAAGTAGGCTTTGATTGCTTTATCCGCGTTTTGCCGGTATTCTTCGGTGTCTAAATAATCATCAAACTTACCTAAACCCATATCTTTTCCGTGCCACAGCATGGCTCTCATGCAGGCTTCGGCAAATTCCATGTTAATTCTGTCGTGAAACAAATGATGCCATATCTTTGGCATCTTTTTGGTTTCACCTTTTTCGATGAATTCCAGAAGTTCCGGATGTGCTGTTGCTTTACCTCTCCAAACTCTTAAGTCCGCATCATCTCCCGCATAATGATTGTGTCTTTGTAAATACTCTTCAGGTAGTAAATATTTAAAGAACTGAAAAGGATTTAAAAATTCTCTTTCAGCAATATAAAGCAAATCGCGCCAATAAAAATCCATCGGTACGGCATATGCTTTATAAATACCGATAATTTGCATCAAGTTTTCCGGGTTATCCGGTAACATTGAACCACCAGCTTCTAAACGGTGAATTACTTCTGCAAATTCATGAGTTGATGGTGGTAATTTGGCTGTTGTTTTATCGGGTGTTTGTACCATATTAGTTATGAGTTATTAGTTATTAGTTGTTTTTATTATGATTTTTTTTAAGTTGAGTGTTAGTTTTATTGGATAAACAAATCTCGGAGGAAGAGGGTAGAGAGAGTAGAGAGAAAATAATTTTTACTTGTTACTCGCTACTTGCTACTCTTCACTTTTGACATTTAACTGATTCAAAGCGACTTGTGGAGTTACGCTTTTTTGAATTGCAGGAATATTGGCAACCATTTGAGTAGTTGTAGGTTCGCTCCAACGTACTAACCAAGTTGGTTGTACTCCTAAAAATATGATTATTCCTGCTAGTATGAAAGCTGGCATTTTTTCGTACCATAAGACTTTGGGATAATAAGCTAAATTATTATCGAGTTTGCCAAAGCAGGTACGATTTAGCAGAATTACAAAGTAAACAGCGGTTAAACCTGTAGCAACAACACATAATAATGTTTGAATCGGAAAGACGGGAAAACTTCCTTGGAATGCGAGGAATTCCGCGACAAAACCTGTCATCCCTGGAATACCAAGACTAGCCATACCACCTAATACTAGTAGAGCGCTAATCACTGGTAAACCTCTTACCGGACTCATTAAACCATTAAGTTTATCTAATTCGCGGGTTCCAACTTTGGCTTCTACAATTCCTACTAAATGGAACAAAATCCCTAAAATTAAACCGTGGCTGAACATTTGAGCAACTGCACCCACCATTGATAAAGGTGTACTTGCTGCTGCTGCTAAAAGTATGTACCCCATGTGACCAATGGAACTATAAGCTACCATCCGTTTGATATCTTTCTGAGCAATCGCAGTAACCGCTCCGTAAATAGCGCTGATTGCTCCCCAGGTAGCCAGGGTTGGTGCTAAGGTACTCCAAGCTTCGGGAAATAATCCCAGACCAAATCTCAATAAACCATAGGTTCCGAGTTTTGCTAATACTCCACCTAAAAGAATTGCTACAGGTGAGTTTGCTTCTACATAAGCATCGGGTAGCCATGTATGTAAAGGTATTAAAGGAATTTTGATGCCAAATCCCAGTATTATTCCCCCGAGTAAAATTATTTGTAGAGTCGAGGATAAAGTTTGAGTTGAAATAGCATCATAATCGAAACTAGAGGAACCAGAAAGCCAAACTAGACCCAAGAAACTTGCTAAAATTAAGGCTCCAGAAACAGCAGTATAAAGAAGAAACTTGATTCCTGCATAATTGCGTTTCGCTCCACCCCAAATCGAAATTAGTAAGTAGAAAGGAATTAATTCTAGCTCATAAAATAGGAAGAATAGTAATAAATTTTGTGCTGCAAATGCACCTGCTACTCCACCGCTGACTAGTAGAATTAGAGAATAGAAAAGTCGAGGACGTTCGGTTTCTTTCTTGCTGCTGTAAATAGCAATCCAGGTAAGAAGACTATTCAACAAAAGCATTAATATTGAAAGTCCATCGACTCCTAATCGATAGCTTAAACCTAAAGTTTCGTTCCAGGGAAGATATTCCTGTAATTGAATACTGGGATTACTAATATCAAATTGGAAGAGTACGAATAAATTCCATACGAAAGTTATCAGCGCAAGTAATCCCGCACTCAAACGAATTTGATTGCTAGTAATTTTATTCGGTAGTAAAGCGATAATTATCGCTCCCCAAATTGGTATCCAAATTAAAGCATTTATCATATTATTGGTAATTGGTAATTGGTAGTTGATAATTATAAATTAAAGGCTATTAATTACTAGTTATTAATTCATAACTCCTAACTCTTAACTCCTAACTCCTAACTCCTAACTCTTAACTCCTAACT
>CAKZYM010000929.1 GCA_937884685.1 uncultured Calothrix sp. | reverse complement strand
CACGTAACGTCATTCAACTTGACACATTTTTAGCACTTCAAATTTACCAAGAACTTCAGATACATGTACGTACATACCTAAAATGGCAAGCTGGATAAAATAACCATTTGATGAAACGTAATGGTTAACGTAATTATTATTGATAATCTAAAAGACTGACTACTTTACTAATTATCACATCCATATCCTTTCGGTGGTACTT
This sequence comes from uncultured Calothrix sp., assembly GCA_937884685.1. Classification (GTDB taxonomy): domain Bacteria; phylum Cyanobacteriota; class Cyanobacteriia; order Cyanobacteriales; family Nostocaceae; genus Rivularia. Next base: position 4,568 of record CAKZYM010000929.1, on the reverse strand, counting down.
ACCATTCCACATTTCTTGAGATACCACACCTTTTTGTTTGGCATCTTCGCGGCTAATGTTGGGTATTTCTTTATTTTCTAATCGCTCAACAATATCCCGTCCGTATTGCCTCCAAACCTCCTCAAAAGTTGACCGCGCTATTTCCTTACCATAAGCTATTTTTGAGATACGGTTGCAAGCTGCATAAGTTGGAATAAGGTAGTTTTTTATTTCCGGTTGTTCTCCGTTATATTCCATTATTGCGGTTAAAATCTCGCTTATCTTATCGGATACTGGTGGTGCTTTTTCTGTTTGTGATTCGGTATTTCTAGCCGTATTTACTATTTGTATTAACGCGGTAGTAATGTCTACCCCTTTATTAACTAAATCATTAAATTTAATTTGCAAATCTTCGGGAATACCATCAAGAAATTTAGCAATATCTAACCCCTTCAATAGTGTTTCTTCAGTTTCGGTTGTTTCTTCAGTTTCGGCTGCTTGTATTTCTTCGGTTTCGTTCTTATCGTAATAAGCTTTATTTAATCGCTCAACTGTTGTCTGCGACATTTGTCCTATCTCCTTAAAATTAGTGGGTATACTTATATCAATTGCCGCAATAAATTGGTCTTCATCGTAACGATTAAAGTATTTTGACGTATCTTTTTCGTCATCATGTCCCAAGCATTCTTTGATGTAAAGTTTTGCTTGTTTCTGGTTAAAACCATTAGCCTTAAGTACGGGAACTAACGCCCAAGTGTAAAAAGCTCGCGCTTTGTGAGTAGATGCGTTATTCTTAATTTTATTACCGTTATCGTCGTAAGCTTCAATAGTGCTAAATTCTTCATTCCAAAGTTCTTTAAATCTTCTATCCACAGCTTTACGGAATGCTCCATCACTATAAGCTTTATAGTTACTAGGAATAGCTTGTACTTTTGGATGTGATAAAAATATTTTTTGGGCATCTACAATCATTTGAGCGGGTGCCAAAGTAGCACGAGCGAACCAGCTATCATTCCCACCTTTTTTAGATAAACCTTTAATTGCAATTAAAAACTCACCGATTACTTTCCACTCACGAGTAATTACTCCATTGTCATACTCAATGGCAGGCATATTTTGTTCATTGCGTCTTAGTCCGGTTAGCGGAAGTAAACCACAAGCAATATCAACGGGTTTGGTACTAGACAATAAACTGCAAGCTTTTTCAACAATACTTTTAATTCTCTGTGGTGGTAATTCAACGTCACGAATATTGCCTTCTTCGTCTATACCGCGTCTAGACAGTTCAGTTTGCTGTCTTTGTTCAGCTAATTCAGATGATTGCTCCTCAGATAAAGTGAGAAGATTTGCTGCAATATGTTGTGTTTTAGTTACTCCTTTGACGGTTACAGTTTCGTTGAGTTTAGGATTTGAATGCTGATAGTTGTAAAAAGGTTTTTTGTACCCAGATAGCTTTCTGGAAATAGTAGCTGTAGAATATTTTTCTTCAACAAGTTTGTCTAACAAAGCGTTACAAGCTTGATTAACCTTAACCTTGTCGTTCTCGTCCTTAACTAGATTGAAAAATTCTTCCGGTGTGGGAACAGAAGTAAATTCTATTGGTTGTTCGTTTTGGGTTTGTTCCGTACTCTGTTCCTCAACTTCAGCCTGTGCGGGCTTTTCGCTTTGATTTTCTAGAATGAATTCAATTAATTCATCTTTGTTGTACTTACTAATCCCGGTAGTACCTTTTTCAGTAGCGATATCGCGGGCAATCTCGTATACTTTTTTTTTGGTGATGTCGGTTAAATAAGCTTTAGTATGTCTCATAATAGTAATGTGGGTGTTTTGTAGTGATTACATCCATGATAATATCTAAGATATACTTTAACAACATATCTTAGATATTATTTGCTTATATACCGTGTCTAAAATACCTTAGATAACTTATCAAGGATAAAATATTATAAATATTAGAAGATATTACAAAAGTAAGAATGAGCAAGAAAAGCCCGCAAATCAACGTAATACAAGTAATTTTGAGTAAATATCGTAAATACGACTATCTATACATATATCTCTACAGAAAAATAAACCCTTCGCATAAAAGCACTAACGGGTAAAGTATAGAAAATTCTGTAATACACCTGCGTGCCAGTGCTGGGAACACAGTTTACGACGTTATTCCTCTGGCAGACCTCGCCAGAAGAATATTTTTTAGAAGAAACTTATTACTTGGCTGAATTACAAGCGCTTTTTTCCAGAAAATAAAAAATAAGGGTGTAATTCAAAATAAATTTTCAACGAATTCATCAAGGTCGCTACGCTTCACACGCCAACTTTTACCAATCAACTTAGCTTTAAGATTCTCTTGTCCAATCGCATCTCGTAAATATCCTTTAGAAAGTCCGGTCATTGCTTGGGCTTCATCCAACGTAAGCAAAATCTTAGATTCAATCGGTACAGTCGGCTTTTTATCCCCACGAGTTATAAGCATTTCAATCATGCCTGCTAACCTATCTACTACGGTAATCTCGCCAAACTCCGCCATACTTACAGGAGCGATACTTGTTTCATCATAAACATCTGTCGTGATTTGGCGAGATTCTACGGCGGGCTTAATCGTGGGTTGATTCAACTCTTCCTTAAAAGCTTCTAACTCGGTTTGGTCAAAATTAGCAGTAGGTCTGGTTTTACCTTTTTCATACCTGACAGTTAACTTACCTTGCTGCACGTAGCGCTCCAAAGCGCGGACGCTAACCCCCAGAAATTCTGCTGCTTGCTTCTTATTCATAACTAACCCCGCCAAACATCGTCAAATAGTACCATGTTGTCTGGCGACATTTGACGGATAACTATTTTTGCCATTTTTTAAAATAACAATTAAGCTCATTCCGGGTTGAATTTCAGATTCACCTATTGGTTTATATATATCTAAAGTTCCACTTTTTGAATTTGAATCACGTCCTAGATTCAAGAAAAAATTTCCTGTATCAACGTCTTTTAAAATCCACATCTCTCCATATTTATAAGATGGTAATTTAACACCCATCTGATTTATGTCAAACCAAATACTATCTAAAAATTCTCCCACATCTTGTAGTGGTTCATATGGTATTATTCTAACTTCACCTTTACTCCCAAGTATTTCTCTGGTATCTATACTTATAAATTTTTCACTTAAGGATTTTTTGATATCTTTTTCAACTTTTTGAGCAGTAGTATTCAATAAACTAATAGTGTTTTCATTACTGGTAATTAAACCAGAAAAACTATCAATAATTTCTGGAGAAGAAAAAGCATCATTAATAGCTTCTTTGATACTTGTAATCATTAATCTTTGAGATTTCATATTTTGTTCTTGTCTTTTCTGCATTGCCTCAACGTATTGAATAACAGTTGTATCTTTTCCAAATTCTTTTGGTGGATAGAACACATAAGGCTTATACCATAAAGTTAGAAAAAACAGTGTTGCAATTAAGAGAGGAAAAACAATTACAAAAACTGTAAGTGCTATCTGTATATTTCCACTTGCTTGTGTTACTGCTATTCCAGTTACAATCTCTGCTAATGACACGAAAAGAGATATAACCCACAGTGGACTTGGGCTATTTATACTAAAGTTATTTTTTTCTTTCATAACTATCAAGCCTTATTGTACTTTTATGTATGTTTACAAGTTTATAGGTATTGATATGCGATATGAGCAAAACCCCTAGTAGAAAGCGGTGCAAAATTAGATTCTAAGTAATTAAGGATTAAAAAATATCCCTTAGAAATTTTGATTAGTTTGATTAGATTGGGATTGGGTATGAGAAATGTCGTCAAACTCATATTTCCCGACATCTGCCCCGACAGGTGACAACATCGCTAAGGAATAAGCCGCACCTAAAACCTGTTCGTCACTGACTTCAAGATATTTTTGTAGTAGATCTAAGATACGATGTCCCGAAATTTCTTGAATCACTCGTAAGGGTATGCCCGCGTTACTCATTCGGGTTAGGGCTGTACGTCTAAAGCTGTGGGTACTGACTCCAATAATGCCTACTTGTTTACAAGCTATACGTAGAATTCTTGCGGCTGAGTCGTGGCTAATATGTCCGTCACTGCGACCGGGGAATAGGTAAGTTTCTCCGGAAAGTGGGTAATAGTCGCTTAGTATTTGGCGTAAGTCTTCTATTACTGGTATGGTGCGGGTTGCTAGTTTACCTTTGGTGTTGGCTTTACGGATGATTAATTCCGGTCTAACTTTTCCGTTTGGGGTGTAAATGTCGGTAGTTTGTAGGGTGACAGCTTCCCGGATGCGACAAGCACTAAATAAACAAACAGCAAATAATGCCCTATCTCGGTCGTTTGTCAATCCTTGGGCGAAAATTTGCTGTATTTCTTGTTGAGTAAGAATCTTAGCGCGTCCGTGTCGATTTACATTCACCTTTCTCAACTTGCACCCCGTTTACTGATAATTTTTAGATTACAGTAGTGAGATGCCGTTATATACAATTTGTAAGAAACCGACAAGAATAAAGCGTCAACCGCAACATTTTATTCTTCCCAATCTTGGATAATAATTTGAATATTTGTTTTTAAATCTGTTAAATCGCGTTCAATAA
>CAKZYM010000928.1 GCA_937884685.1 uncultured Calothrix sp. | reverse complement strand
AGCGTTCATGGTAATCCAGCTAAGCAAACCTGCTTTGAAGGCAGCTACACTAAATTGGAATAAACTAACTAATATCAAAAATTAAAGTAAAAATTATTTTATTCCTAATAGTATTGAAGAGTATGAGAAGTTCGATAAATATGCAGCCCGATTAAATATTGATTCTAGGAACTGGATTTTACTGGAAAATGCAAAGACGGCATTTAATGAAATTGTTAACAGGCTTTACGAAGCTCCTGAGTTAAAAGGTGTTGTGTCTTATGAAACAATTTACGTAGCTTTAAAGAAAGAGTTAGAAATAGAAATATATGCAATAAAAAAAGACCCTAACAATAAAAGAGAATTTCTCAATGTCTTAGAAAAAATTCAACATTCTATTGAGAATAAAGTTAGTACTTTTGACTTTTTTTTTGTAATCCAAGGGTTAGAATTAGAGAAAATTGAGAAAATCAGTTGTGGTAAGGTTGAAATTTTTATCTTTAATCAGGAATTACGCGACCAATTGATTTCTGCTTCCTTTAGTAAACATGATTCACAAAACCCAGAAAATTTATCAAATACCCAAGATTTTTTCGATAAAAACTTTCTAAACCGCGTATGTATAAAGTCTACCTCCTACGGCGATTTTAATATTGTTAGGAAAAAATCTTACAGACAAGCACGACAGTTAATAAACTATTTCAGATATATTCTTTGCTTGTTTATACATGATAGAGTTTCAGAGCAAATGATAAAAATAAATATCTTATCTGAAGTTTATAGCAATAGCGAGAAAACTTTAATTAGAAGAGAAAAAGATAATACTATTATTTTATCTTGGGGTCGTGGTCGTAAGCCTCTACAAACTTTTCCTATTGATAAAAATCGCTTAGAAGATTTGTCTTTTAATGGCTTCCTAGATGATTTTACTACAATTATTAATGACTCTTCTCAAACACAATTAGAAGGGTGCATCTTAACAGCAATTTATTGGATAGGCGAAGCTCAAAATGAAGTTGATTTAGATGTATCTTTTTTGAAGTATTGGACTGCATTAGAATGTATATTTACTGGCTCACAACAACGGACACACGTTTTAGCAAAAGGAGTTTCAACACTCAATGCTTTTAGTAATTATGAGTTTATAACTATTGAAGATGCCAAAGAAGTTTATAAAAGCATGACAAAGCTTTATGGCAAACGTTCACATATCATCCACCAAGGTATGAACTATTTAGCTAATCAAATAATTAACGAGGCTGACATTTCTAAAATCTGTAAATATACAGCATGGAGTATCCTCAGTTTGTTTCATTTACGCTCTATCGGTTACAAGAATATGGATGAGGTTGGTAGTCAAATCGATAGGTTATATAATATAAACAATAAAAAGTTGAGTAGGATTGAATAGTTATATAAAGCTTCAATTTCATTGCTTCCTCACCATCCCCCGATGCAAAACCAACATCACTCCAGCCAAAGGAATCATCAAAACCGGAATTATCTCTAGCCCAAATCTAGACGCAAAAAACCCAGCAATTGAAGGAATAGCAGCAGCACCCAAACTTGCCGAACTTGTAATAAAACCAATCGCAGCCGGTACAATTCCACTCGGTATTCTCTGCGGTGTTAACCAAATTATCAGCGGAAATATCGGAGCTAAAGCTATACCAATTAAAGGTAAACTAATTAATTGATTTGGCGATAAACACCAAGCAATCAAACTCAAACTTAATAATATTAAGCTGTAATTCAAAGTGCGATTTGCACCAAATAATTTCACGAATCGTCCGCTAATAAAACGTCCTAATGTTAATCCCAACCAGTAACCGCTGACGCTATAACCTGCGATTAATGTTGGTGTATTTCTACTAATATGCTGGACGCTATAAGCCCAATTTCCTACCGATGCTTCTGTTCCTACGTAAACCGCTAACAACAGACCAGCTAGTAAAACTGTAGGTGTTTTTAAAGCCGTACCTAAATTAGCTGAAGCTGTTTTATCCGACTTTTTAATTCTCTTAGTTAAAGGTTTGTAGTCAGATATCACAGCCCATAACATTCCCACTACTAATAAACTTACAACTCCAGCAAACACTAGATAAACACTTCGCCAAAATAATCCACTAGCTAGAGATGTTGTGGCTACAGCAGGTCCCAACAATGCTCCAATTCCATAAAATCCGTGCAGCCATCCCATCAAATCCGCTTGATTTCGGTTAGCAATATAGCTATTAATCCCCGCATCAATTAAACCAATTCCCAAACCTAGGAAACTTCCAGCAGCAACCATCAACCACCAATAAGGACTAGAAGCATAAATTATTAAAGCAAGTGTCAAACTTATAGATGCTATTAACAATGTCCTTGCGAGTCCGATACGACTAGTTAAAATACTGCTAGATAAAGCTGCAAAAATATAACCCGTTACTTGGCTGAGAAAAATTAAAGTGATATTCGCTGAAGTTAGATTATAGGTTTCAATAATTGAAGGAATGAGAACACCCAAACCCCCTTCAGCGATACCGATAGCTATGAAAGCGTAGAAGGAAATTAGGATTGCCATAGCACAGAGTAGCGAGTAACAAGTAAAAGAGAATTTCTAATCACCAGTCGTAATCGAATTTACATCCTTTCCAATCATCTCATTATCGACAATAGTTTTTTTATTTTATTTACTACCCGCTACTTGCTACTTACTACTTACTACTTGCTACTTGCTACCTACTTGACAACCCGCTATTGGTAAACAAATTTTAAAAGTTGTTTTACCAGGTTTTGATTCTAAACTTATCGTTCCTTGATGACGATTTTCGACTATTCTTATAACTGCATCTAACCCTAATCCGGAACCTTTTCCTACTCCTTTTGTTGTAAAAAATGGTTCAAATATACGAGATTGTACTTCATCGGGAATTCCCGTTCCGTTATCGCTAATTACAACTTTTAAAAAGTTTTCAAAATGAGATGTTTTGATTTCTAAAATCCCTTTTCCTTCCATCGCATCAATCGCGTTATCTATCAAATTTGTCCAAACCTGATTTAATTCGCTACCGTAAGCAAGGATTTGTGGTAGATTTTCCCCATAGCAACGTTGAATTTCTACACCGAGTTTGAGTTTAAAAGAAAATAATTTTATAGTATCTTCTAAACCTTGATGAATGTCTACCCACTGTTGAGCACCACGGTCTAAATGAGAGTATGATTTCATGGACTTTACTAAATCAGAAATCCGTTCTGCTCCACGCAAACCATTTTTTATCGTAGACATAACGTCAAAGGAAATTGCTAACCAGCGTATTCCCATATCTCTAAGTTCGGTGGTATCATCTCGCCAACGTTCCATCATGGTGTCGAGCAGTT
>CAKZYM010000927.1 GCA_937884685.1 uncultured Calothrix sp. | reverse complement strand
GTTTCCAGCTAGACTACTTATGTTGTCGTCAGCTGCGGTTCCTTGGAATTTATCTCTATCAGCAGTTAATACGGTAGGAGTTGAATTGTTAGAATTATTGTCTTCAACGTCGTTATCAATAATGCTTACGTTAACAGAATCAACAGTAAGATTGTTGTAATTTATATCGTTGCTGCTGATGGTATGAGTTACTGTATCGCTATGGTTATTTTCTACTTCGTTATCATCAACAGCAGTTATGGTGACGGTTTGAACTGTATTCCAATTAGAAGTTGTGAAAGTAAGAGTATCTGAATCAGTTGTAGTTTCCTCACCTGTAGAAATATTGATGCTTACCTCACTAGTAGGTTTGCTATCAAGAACTACCGTGTAGGAATCGGTTTCACTACCTTCTGTAACTTCGGTACTATTGTCGGATTGAGTAATTGTGATTCCGGGAGTTGGATTAACTGGGACACCATTTTCCGCACCGGGTGTTGGAGTTGAAACTTGATATGTATCAGTATTTCGCGCTCCTCCGGAACCGTTGAAAATACGCTGTAGAGATTGATTATCTTTGTTTCCGTCACCGTTCTCGTCTACTTGTGACTGTCCATCATTAAGTAGAAGTCCTAACTCATTATTATTGTTGTCGCTGGTTTCGTAAACAATCGCATCGACTAGGTTTTCTGTTCTAAGTTTCGTACCATCAGGAAAATTAGAAGCATTTCCTTTATATAGAGCTACTGCATCCGCACCATTTTGCAAATCATTAGTCTGAAAAGCAGTGAAGTCTACGTTTGGAACGTTAGCGCTACCAATAACAAAATAGCCATTAGCATTAGTACTTTGTCCATCTAAGTCAAATGCTCCATAAGACTGACTATTACTACCGTTATAGAGAACTACTACATGACCGTCTAAAGAACTATTTCCAACCCCACCATCGTACAATTCGATAAACTCAGCACTATCTGTACCAGGTGTATCAACATCAATTTCATTAATAATAATATTGCTAGTAGTATTATTATCAGTTAAGCTATCTACAAATTCAACCGCACCAATATCAACGCTACCATCTACAACACGAGAGAAATCTTCACCTCGTTGCTCAAAGGGAATATCTTCGTTTGTATGCATTAATTGCAGGACTTCCGTCTAAAAGTGCGTGAGTTTTGGTTGCTCCACCGTTGTCTTTTAAAGTATCTAATAATGGGTTAATAGGTTGTGCTTGTGTACCAACTTGGTCGTTATTTGTTCCATCAGTAAAACCGCTGACATTTTCACCGTTACCGATGATGTTGTTACCACCGCTTGTATTTGTTCCAGTTACAGGTAAATCAATTACCAAACTTGTACCTGGAATAGTACCACTAATTACAAAATCATTTGCGAGGTCATCCGCTAAGTTATTATTATTCTCATTACCTGCAATAATACTATTAGAAATATTTAAGACAGCAAAGTTAGCAATTCCACCTCCTGCTAAATCAATATCTTGTTGGCTTTTGTTCCGGGCTTTATTATCTGTGATAGTACTATTATTAATTGTTGCTGTTGCTGATGAAGAAGTTCTGGGATTGATAGTATTCGCTAACCCACCACCGCTTTCTGAAGCAGTATTACCACTAAGAGTACTATTAATTAAATTCAGGACAGTATCGTTACGAATTGCACCACCGTTTTTAGCTATGTTATTGCTAAAGGTACTATTAATAATAGTTGCAGATTCGCCAGTATTAATTAATCCACCACCACCACTAGTTTGACTACCTCCAACAGATTCGTTATCAGCTATAGTGCTATCAATAATAGTGATTGTACCGTTATTGCGAATACCACCACCATCATCAGCAGCTTTGTTATCACGAACTACAACGTTTTTTAAAGTTAAATTTCCAGCGTTGTAAACACCACCACCGTCATCAGAATTATCGTCATTTTGAGTATTATTACCATCTTGAATAGTAAAACCATCAAGAGTTGCAGTAGAATTACTGCTTAATTTAACTACGGTATGGCTGTTATCACTATCGTCATTTGAAGTACCAATATCACCGCTGAGAATGGTAACGTTGGTTTTTACATTTCTTTCATCTAAGCTATTCTCAGTTCCTGCAAAACCACCATAGATTGTGACTCCATCCTTAAGTTGAAAACTATCTTCTCGTGTAGTTCCGGGTTTATAAATACCTGCTGCTACCCAAATTTCATCACCAGAAGTAGCAGTATTAATTGCTGTTTGTAAATCTGTAAGTGCATCATTCCAAGAATCACCGCTTTGACTTCCTGGAGCATCGAATTTAACTCTATAAATAGTCATTTTAAATGATTTTTTCTAAAATGTTTAGTCACATCTATTTTCTTCCTATTTCTTATAAATTATCTTCTGTGTGAATACTGGAATATATATTAAAGTTTGATTTTGTACAAAAAGCCCCTTTTTTTCAAGGGGGGGGTTGAATAGTATGAACATAAATGATTAAGTTATTTCTTGATTTCCATCATTCATTTCTCCACCACCAGCAAAACTAAATCCAGAACTCATATTTTCAAAACTAACTCCCTTAATTTTGCCAATTAAATCACCAACATCATTCTCATCATCGTTATTTAAGTAAATACTAGTGCTTCCCCGACTGATATTGAGGATATAATTTTCAGCGCTACCGCTTCTGTTGAATAGCGTCAAGGAAATGGCACGTTAGAGGCAAAACATAAATATTTCGTCACAATCGAAATTACTCATTGCGTCGTAACGCAACCGTAATAAAGCGGGAAGAAAATCTACACCGGTTTTTACCTCCCCTACATCTAAAAAAATCAAAAATATCTCTCTCGGAATAAGATAAAATCAATCTCGCGGAAGAATTAATCAAGCCACTATGCGTTTATACTCTTCTTTTAACTTTTATATAAATATTCCAGATTACAAACTGTCATAAATTACCGAGATTTTTGCTACGGAAAACGATTAACTCTTATTTTTATAGGAAAAAAATAAAACGTAAACTAAAAAGTAAACAATTTACCTTGTATAAACTTATCAAAGGCGTATCATAATACCCAAAATATCTTTATTTATAAAAGGTAAAGATACGGGTCGAATCATGTCTTACTCTAGCTAGATTAAACCAATTATGACACCGCCAAGTACCCCTCCCCCATCTGATTCCCATAGTTCGGAAGGTCAACCCCGAAGACAGGTTTGGCTGCGTAATACTTTGAAGGTTGCTGGTGTTTCTCTGGTAGGATTAGGTATTGCTGGTTATTTTGGCTTAGATTATTTCATTCGTCAAAAGCTACCGGGTTTATTGGACGAGCAGTTAACTGAGTTCATCAATCGTCCGGTTAAGGTTGGTGAGGTAAAATATTGGTCTTTGAGTGGTATTAGGTTGGAAAACTCTTCGATTCCAGCTACTGAAGATGACCCAAATTATGTCAAAGCTAAAGCTATTGATATCGGATTTAATCCAGTTCCACTGTTGTTTACTCAAACGCTTCCTTTGAGGATAAGTTTGCTGGAACCGGATGTTTATGTGGAGGAGGATAAGCAGGGAGAATTTGTAAGACTTAATTTAGATACGGGTGAGGGGGAACTTCCGTTTGATATTGATGCGAAAGTTAATTTACGCAGAGCAAAGGTTGCTGTCCTTCCCCAAGCTTTGAAAAATCCTTTTGCGATAGAAGATATTAACGGGTATCTTAATTACAGTCAAAATAAATCTTGGCAATTGCAATATGGTATTAATGCACCAGTTGTTAAGGGGAAGGTTGATATTGATGGTGTTACTCAGTTAACTGACTATAAAAGTAAAATTAATGCCAGGATTAATAATCTTTCCTTACCAGATTTGAGTAATTATGTCAAAGATAATCTTCCGGTGACGATTCCTAGCGGTTGGTTAAATGCTGATTTGGAAGTTGATTTACCGGGTTTATCAAAGTTAGCTGAGGTTCAAGTTGATGGTATTGCGAACGTAGAGAAATTACAGGTCAAATCCCCACAGCTAAAGGTTCCTATTAATGCGATCGCAAATTTGAAGTTTGACGGACAAAGGGTTACTTTTGGAGATACCAAAGCTAGTTACAGCAATTTACTGACTACGGTTTCTGGAGTTGCTGATTTAGATAAAGGTTTTGATTTAAGAGTTAATACGAATTCGTTTAATATTGGAAATCTGTTAAAAACAACTAATTTAAAATCTCCTGTCAATATAGATGGTAATTTACAAGCGCAGCTTTTAGTTAAGGGAGAAGCAGACAATCCGATTTTACTGGGTAATGTTTCTAGTCAGCGAAGCATAGTTGTTGATAAAACTGCATTTAGTAATGTAAATACTGTTTTCGGGGGAAGTTTAGACCAATTTATTTTAAAGGAATTTCGGGCTACTCCGGCTACTGGTGGTGAAATTTTTGCTAAAGGTGAGGTTTTATTTCCTAAGTCTTTACCGGAAGTTAAGGATTTTAGTAAGTCGAAAATTAGTTTGGATTTCGATGCTCGAATTGCTAATCCAGGGGCAATTGTTGCGAATTACGGCGTTACCGATGATATGGTAAAGCTGGGAAGATTATTAGCGGAAGGTAAAGTGAATGGTACGGTAGCAAATCCCCAAGGTGTTTTATCCTGGAATCTACCTGAAGCTGAAGCCGATATTGTGGGAAGAGTTTCTGGTGGTGGTAAGGTTAGATTGCGTGACAATTTAATTACTTTAAATGATACGAGTTTACGAACTTCTGAAGCTAAGGTAAATATAGATGGTAGAGCCAATTTAGCTACGAGTAATTGGAATGCTGCTGTTAATGCAAATAGTTTGGCTTTAAATCCGTTTTTAGCAAAGGTTGATAATGTTGGGGAAAGGATTAAAGGTAATTCTATATTTTTAAGACGTGCTGATATTAAGTTAGCGGGAAGTTTGAATAATTTTAATCCTGGAAGTATTCGAGGTAATGCGGATTTAAATTTAAATGTTAATCGTGGTAATGTTGCTGTCAATGGTAATTTAAATCAAGGTATTTTGACAGCAAATGCGAATGTTGGTGGACTTGCTTTAAATAAAATTATTCCGGAATTACCTTTAGCTGTTACGGTTGCTAATACTAAAGCTAATATTTCTGGTAAATTAAATGATTTATTGGAATTTGAATCTTTTGATTTAGCGAAGTTAGATAGTTTCCGAGCTTCCGTTGATGGAAATTTGATTTTACCGGAAGTTAAGGGAAGGGGAAGAGTTGATTTTAACGGTAG
>CAKZYM010000926.1 GCA_937884685.1 uncultured Calothrix sp. | reverse complement strand
TACGATTTGGTAAATTCCATAACTCTTGATGATATAAATGATGTGCTGTGAATAAATATAATAAAATTATCAGTATGACAGCAATTAATTTACTAAAAAATGATTTTCTGTGATTCCAATTTAATTTATAATTCTGAATCAATGGATTTAATAAAAATCCACATAAAAATAAATCTAAATTTACGATTAAGGGAGTGTACCAATATTTGAATGCATATCCCATATCTTGAGTAATTTCTTGATGAAAACTTATCCACATTAAACTTCTGAAAATCAAACTCAGAATAATTATCGATAACCCAGCAATAAATACTTTTTTATGACTCTTTAAATTTAAACAATTTTGAATCAAACTATAAACGAAAGGAACAATTAAATAAAACTGCACCTCCGTTGATAAAGACCAAAAAACGTCGTTAAATTTTACAGCATCAAAACTAATATAGGGATGATAAGTAAACGTACAGATTCGTAATAGATAACCCCAGCTTGAAAATTTAAGTATCTCTGGATAAACGAAAATTGATAAAATTAGTACCGCAAAATAATAGAGCGGACAAATTCTTAAAGCACGATTGCGCCAAAACTTGATAACTCCTGCAATATCAGCAGTGTAGCGCTTCGTATAGAAAACCTTCCCCATCAAATAACCAGACAAAACGAAAAGAATCCAAACTGCGATCGCACCGTGACTAAACATCAGCCAACTCAAGTCAAAATTGTCGTAAATAATTGATTTCCTGGGTGGAGCGCAATGAATTATAACTACCATTAAACAAGCAAAACCGCGTAGAGCAAGTAAAGCATCTAAGCGATTATTTTTTATATTATTTGATTGCATTTATTTTGATTCAGCTTAATTGAATTAATTTTGATAAATGCAAATTGTAATAAACCCTGTTTAGCAAATTTTAATTCCAACCCCCCTCCCTTAAAAAGGGGATGGGGTGAGGTTTCGACGATAAACGTAAATTGAAGCAAACCCCGATTAATCAACTTTGAATTAAAGCAAATACTAAATATTAAAATTGATTTTGTTATCGAAAGGTTGCCAAATTGGCAACATACGTAAATATTCTCTATAACTTTCATATGAAACACTTATGAAAGTTATTCTGAACGAAAATATAGTAATAGAAATTAAATAGTTTTTTGATAGGTAATCTAATAGCAAGAAGGGATTAGGAATACATACATCTATCGTAATATTGATAGTAGCCTTGGAATTATTTTCTCATCCATCACTTAAACAGCAAGTAAATGCTATATCGTAATTTTGAAACCCAAGCTCAACTGGATGCTGAATATAGCCCTCAGAAAGCAGGGATTGATTCATCCGCATACATGGATTGGTACACAACTAATAGTACTAAAGTGCGCTCAGAGCTATCTTGTCAGCTTAATGTTCCTTTTGGTTATACCCGAGCCGAACATTTAGATATTTTTCCTGCACCACAACCGGAAGCTCCGATTATGGTGTTTATTCATGGTGGTTACTGGATGATGGCTAGCAGTAAAGAATTTAGCTTTGTTGCTAAGGGTATGGTATCAGCAGGAATTACAACTGTTGTTGTTAACTATGAGCTTTGTCCAAAAGTGACCATTGACGAGATTGTACGTCAAACTCGTGCTGCAATTGCTTGGGTATATCAAAATGCAAAAAGTTTTGGAGCAGACCCCAACCGTATATACGTATCTGGACACTCAGCAGGTGGACATTTAACTGCAATGTCTATGATTACAAAGTGGGAAAGAGATTATGGGCTACCAAGTAATATTATTAAAGCAGGCTGTGCAATTAGTGGCTTATTTGATTTAATGCCATTCCCCTACACTTGGTTACAACCTAAAATTCAACTTACTTGGGGTGAAGTTCTTCGTAATAGCCCGATACAGCATATTCCACAAATAGCAGGGTCGCTAATTGTTACCTATGGTGAAAAGGAAACCTCAGAATTTCACCGTCAATCCCAAGACTTCCTCAATGCTTGGTTAAATAAGAGTTTACAAGGTGAATGCTTAATACAACCTGGTAAAAATCATTTCACCGCTATCGATGGTTTTCTCAATACCGACAGTTTATTATGCAAAGCAATTTTAACTCACATAGGTACTGTAAACCCGAGCAACAACCCGAGCTAAACAACTCATAGCAGTATCAATCTCTTGGTTACTTCCCGTCAAACTAATTCGCAAACATTGATTTTTATGCTCCCAATTATCCCTTAACCCAGGGAAAAAGATACTACCAGGAACAACAATCACACCTAAGAGTTTTAGCTGTTGATAAAAATCCCAATCGCTAATCGGTAAATCCTTTAACCATAACCAAGCAAAAATAGTTCCTTCACCCCGATGTAAAAACCAAGGTAAATCGGAAGGCATATATTTATCCAAAGCCGACTCTAAAACGGTAAACTTGTTTTGATAAAAAGGTTTTATTACATGCTCGGAAATGTCTACCAAAGCTCCGGAATTAATAGCTCTAGCAGCAATAGCTTGTCCATAACGCGAAGCATGAATACAAGCATTAGTCTGAAAGGATTCCAACACTTGAATTATTTTCTCATCTCCAACAGCAATTCCAATTCGCTCTCCGGGTAAACCAGCTTTCGACAAACTCATACAGTGAACAATATTTTTACCAAATACGGGTTTCATCTCGGTAAAGTTTAAGGCTGGATAAGGACAAGCATAAGCCGAATCAACTAATACCGGAACTTCATTAACTCCAGCCATCGTAGTAATTGTACCCACCTCATCATCACTCAAAACATTGCCAGTAGGATTACAAGGACGAGAAAAAATAATACAACCAGAATTTTGATTAATCGATAGTTTACTAAAATCAGGACGATATTTTAATCGATGATTGTCAGCATCAATATCCAGTATGGGTTTATAAGCTACGATTGCTTCAGGAACCAAAGATGCTCCACCGTAACCAGTGTAATCGGGACAAAGAGGTAAAACAATTTGTCTTAAATCCCCACTATTGGTATATCCCCCAAAAGCATTAACAGCGTAAAAAAATAAAGACTGACTTCCGGGAGTAATTAAAACATTCCTGGGATTCAAACTCAACTTATAGCGCTGATTAAAGTCATCAATAATAGCTGTAACTAAAGGAGTATAGCCTTGAGAAGAACCATAACGACAAACAACCTCACCATACTCTTGACTAGCTAACAATTGTGCATTGCAATCGCGCCATAATTCTTCCACCTGGGGTAAAATTACAGGGTTACCGACACTTAAATTAATAAAATCCCGTCCGTTACCTGCTCGTAAAGTTTCCACAACATCATTCATAATCGCTCTAACACCAGTCAAACTAGACATTTGAGCGCCGGTTTGAGATAGAATCGGATTCATAATTTGTTTAATT
>CAKZYM010000925.1 GCA_937884685.1 uncultured Calothrix sp. | reverse complement strand
GTTGGAAGTGCTGCGGGTTTTTGGGGTAGTGGAGTATTATTGCGACGTACCAGAGAATTTAATCTTGTTGGCTGTCTTTTGGGAAGTTGGGATAGTGGAGCTTTAGCTGGTGCTGCTGTTGCTGTTTGGTTTACTTTTCCAGCTATGCGTTTGTTGGTGTAAGAATTCCCGTAAGCTGAAATTTCTTGCTTGGATGCTTGAGCATTAATATCGTAGCGTCCGTTGAGACTGAATTGATTGTTACCGGGATTGGATGCATTACCCAAGTCTGGTATAGCTTTGGCTATTACTACTATTCCGTCTTCTTTATTGTCCAAGATATTGTTGTTTCGCAATACGGGACTAGAAGCAGCTTGGATGACAATACCGGTTCTATTTTGTGAAATTTTGTTACCAATTATTTGAGGAGATGCATTCTGAGCAATGTTTATTCCAAATCCGGTATTTTGAAATGCATTTTCCTTGATTTCGGGTTGAGAGTTTCCTGAAACCGTAATACCGTTAGCGCCGTTTTGATAGAAAATATTGTTGTGAATTTTCGGGGTTGCTTTACCCATTACCGCAATTCCGTCTTGAGTGGAACCTGTAAAGGTGCTGTTTTCCACTACTGGCTGCTTTGATTCAATCCACAACCCGTAACCGCGAGGATTGGGATTCATTACTGTTACACCGGCTATTTTGGTGTTACCAGCAGCCACTATTCCGATGTTTTTACTTCCGTAGTAACGACTGAGATAATCACCACCACCTTGGATGATAACTCCCTTTCCTTGAGTCCGAGTATCTCCTTGTATGGCTACGTTTTTTTTGACAATTAAAGGAAATCGCTCTCCATTTTCAGCGGTGTAGGTACCTGCTCCCAGTCTAATTACCGTATTATTCTTAGCTATTTTTAATGCTTGAGTAATCGTCTTGAATGGAGTGGTTTCGCTGCCATCTGCCTGTTGGTCATTTCCGATACTTGGGTTGACAAACAGTACATTAACCTGAGAAATTGAGTTTTCACTGAGGGTTGTTTCCTCTGACATTGACGATATCTGAGCAATGGCAATATTTGAGCCTGTGCTGAGTAAAGTCGTAGTTACGGAAGCTAAACTTGCCGTAATAAATAACACGGAAGAGATAGGATATGTACGCATAGGAGATTCAAGGTAAGTATATGATTTAAAGGCTGTAATAATCTGCTCTGACAACAGAATATTAGTGTTTTTAAGTCGAAAAAAATAAAGCAGTTAACTACTTTTTTAACACCCTTTATGTCCAAGTTAACTTTTTTTATACCGCACCGCTAACGAGTCGGTTAATTCCGATAAGCTGTGATTCCTCGATTAAGAGGATATTAAGAACTTTTACTGGATGCTTAACGGGAACAGTTTTAAATCTTAAGTTTTGGAATTAGTTTTAGAATTAGTTTTGGAATGAGTGTCGGAATTAAAGTATGAACGCTTTGAAGCCCTGATTTTTTTATTATGAACCTAATTATAAAGAAAATCTAAATAGCTGCGAAGACCGTTAATCCAAAGTTCCAAATTTACTGAGTTTGAGATGTTGGATTAAGAAATTAAGTATACTGTGATACTTTTTTGGTAGATTTGAATTAAATATGATGAGACTACGTAAATTTGACATCACAAATATCAATTTCATAACCACAGGCAACTATTTTTAATACAAAGCAATTTAGTCAGAAAAATCAACGGTGATCACAACATTAGGAACATGAAACAGGCTGACTGTTACGATGAGAGCAATAATGGGGTTGTTGTAATGGTCGAGCCATACAGCCAGAAAGAGCAAGTGCAGCAAGTGGTTCTGCGGATATTAGATGCTAATTTAGACCGTATTCGTGAAGGCTTGCGGATTATCGAGGAATGGTGTCGCTTTGGGTTGAATAACAGCGATTTTACTCGGGAATGCAAGCACTTACGGCAAGAAGTAGCAAAATGGCATACAGCCGATTTAAGAGCGGCTCGGGATACACCGGGTGATACGGGTACCGAATTGACTCATCCGCAAGAAGAACAGCGAGAAAGTATCAAATCTTTATTGCAGGCTAATTTCTGTCGAGTAGAAGAAGCTGTAAGAGTAATTGAAGAATACGGAAAGCTTTACAGTTCCGGTATGGGTAAAGCATTTAAGCAAATCCGCTATCGAGTTTATACCCTTGAAAGCAAATTGATGGGCTTTGCTCGATATCAACAACTTTTGCGATCGCACTTGTATTTGGTCACCTCCCCAAGCGAAAATTTACTGGAAACTGTAGAAGCAGCCCTCAAAGGAGGACTAACGCTGGTACAGTATCGCGAAAAAACAGCAGATGATTCTGTTCGTTTGGAACAAGCGAGAAAACTTTGTCAACTATGTCACGCATATGACGCATTATTTTTGGTCAACGACCGGATTGACTTAGCTTTAGCAGTAGATGCAGACGGAGTGCATTTAGGACAACAAGATATGCCTATATCTACAGCTCGCGATTTACTCGGTCCTCATAGGGTGATAGGTCGTTCTACCACAAATAGTGACGAAATGCAAAGGGCAATTACCGAAGGTGCGGATTATGTTGGTGTTGGGCCAGTATACGAGACTCCCACAAAAGAAGGGAAGCCAGCAGCAGGTTTGCAGTATGTTAACTATGCGGCAAAAAATTGTCCTATACCCTGGTTTGCAATTGGTGGAATAGACCCCAATAATCTCAATGATGTGGTAGAAATTGGAGCAAGTCGCGTAGCAGTAGTGCGAAGCATAATGCAAGCAGAACAGCCTACCTTGGTAACGCAATATTTTCTATCTCAATTGCACCACGTTCAAACAGTAAATAATAAATTAAATAAATCCGCACGTGTATGAGCAGTCTTGAATTACAAGTAAACGGAGAAACCCGCACTTGTGTTGAGGAAACGAATTTACCCAATTTACTTTTGCAATTAGGATATAACCCTCGTCTAGTTGCTGTCGAGTATAATGGTGAAATTTTGCATCGTCAATATTGGGAAAATACAAAAATTAAGTCCAATGACAAATTGGAAATAGTTACTATTGTTGGAGGTGGGTGAATCAGTTATCAGTTATCAGTTATCAGTTATCAGTTATCAGTTATCAGTTATCAG
>CAKZYM010000924.1 GCA_937884685.1 uncultured Calothrix sp. | reverse complement strand
CCCCCCCCCCCCCCCCCCCCCCCCCCCCCCCCCCCCCCCCCCCCCCCCCCCACAAGAAGAAACAATTATCAACTCGCTACTTATTACTCCTTATCTCTAATCCAAAATCCAAAATCTAAAATCTAAAGTTTCCTAACTCCTAACTCATAACTCATAACTCCTAACTCCTATCTTACTTTCCCCAAAACGCGGTATATTTTTTCATATAAGCGTTGGGGGAACAGGATAGATGCCAAAAGTAATAGCTATCCTAAATGGAAAGGGAGGAGTTGGTAAAACAACTACTTCAATAAATCTTGCAGCATCTTTTGCAGAGAAAAAAAAGGTACTTTTGGTAGATGCTGATGTACAAGGTTCGGCGAGTTGGTGGTTCTCAAGAAGTGATACAGGGATGGGGTTTGATCTATCTCAGGAAACAAATCCAAAATTATTAAGTAGTTTACGTTCTATAAAGGGTTACGATTTAGTAATAGTCGATACGCCTCCAGCGCTCCATTCTCAAGGATTAGCAGCAGTAATCACAAATGCAAATTATTTGGTTCTACCAACACCCCCAGCGCCAATGGATTTAGCTGCTTTGATTGATACAGTCAAAGAAGCAGTGACTCCCGTGGGTACTCCCCATCGAGTGCTGCTAACAAAAGTGGATACGCGCAGTTTGAGAGAAGCACTCGAAGCTCAAAATACTCTTTTAAATTTGGGAATTCCCGCTTGTAATGCATTTGTTCGTATTTACAAAGCCCATGAAAGAGCGGCGCTTGATGGGGTTGCAATTACTCAATTGCGCGGAAAAAACGCACGGGAAGCGGAGTCTGACTATCGCCGCGTAGCCGATGAATTACAGCGTGATTGGAGAAAATAATGGCTAAAAGAAATCTTTCTGATTTATTAAAAGAAGAAGTAAAAAAACCAGCAGGTGACCAGTCAACTATTGATGTTCCTGCATCTGAGGTAAAAGATATGAATAAACAAGCTAAAACTGCTTCTGTTGATTTAGAAGCTACTGTTAAAGAGTTGCAAGACAATTTAACGCAAGCACGAAAAAACGAAGAAACTTTACAGAAGCAAGCGTCGGGATTTCAATCTACAATTGCCGAACAAGAGAAATTATTTAAGCAGTTACAGAAAGAAGTTGAAGAAGCGAAAAAACTAGGTAATTTACAAGATAGTGTCGAGGAACTGAAGAAAGATTTAGCAGAAGCACGTAAAAATGAAAAAAGCTTAGAAAAGCTAATTGGAGAATTACAGTTAACTTTGCAAGAGAAAGATGAATTCGCAGAAAAATTAAACGCAGAACTTTATGCAGCGAAAAAAGATGCATTACAGTTAGCAGAAGCCAACACTAAGCTCACGGCAGAAATGAACGCAGCCCAGAAAGTTGCGGAAATAGAATCTGCTGCAACAAAACCTGCTTACAGACAACCTGCCACTAAACAAAGAGTTCCTAATAAATCTGCTATAACTCAACCAAAGAAAGATTATTCATCATCATTAGCTTACAGAAAACATTACTCTCGCCCAACTGGTCCTTTACCCGACAGCGAACTCAAAGAATCTAACAGTAGTTCTTCTCCTATGTGGTTGTTGGATTAATTAGGGAAGAGTTAGGAATTAGGAGTTGTGAGTTAGGAGTTAGGAATTAGGAGTTAACAGATAACAACTGATTCAGTCACTTTTGCAGAGCGAAAATGTGATTGTAAGTGGGAGCATCTTGCTCCCTAGAAGCAAGAGATTGATACTCTGCCGTTACCGCAAATTCATTAAAATAATTGTAATTAAAATCCACAATCCAAAATCTAAAATCTAAAATCCAAAATCTCTTCTGCGGTCGCTTGTGGTTGCTCTAAATGCGGAACGTGTCCGCTATGTTCAATCCAAATTAGCTTACTGTTAGGAATTGCTTTTTCAAATTTATGAGCATCCTTTGTGCCTAAAATTTTGTCGCTATCTCCCCACAATATCAACGTTTTTTGCTTAATTTTTTCAAGCTGACTGACTTTAAAAGGTTGATAACCCCCACTTTTTGTAAAAGCAATTAAAGCTCTATTCCAGTTAGATATTTCTAAATGCATAGCACCACAAAATAAAGCATCTTGGGTTGCAAGCTGTTTATTTTTATAAGCTGTACGACTAATACTTTGCCGTATTTTACGATTTTTCAAAAATTCTGTTGCTAAATAATCTAACGGTGGAAACATCAACTTACTTATCGGTGAACCACCAGTTAAACCTGCACTATCAATTAATACTAGTTTTTCTACTACTTCGGGATAATTTAAAGTAAAATCAATTGCTGCTGCTCCTCCCATCGAAGCACCCACTAAAATTACGGGTTTATTTATTAAAGCTTTCCAAAAACTATAAAGATGGGTTCTAATATCGTTTGGGTGATATTTCACCTCCAGAAGTCTATCAGTAAAACCAAAACCTAATAAATCAACTGTCCAAGTTTCATTTTGCGCTGCTAGTAAAGGTAGTAAACGACGGTATTCCAATACCGAACTATCAAACCCGTGTAAAAGCAGAAATGGGGTACCGTCCTTACCCTGATGTACGTAAGTTGTATTAATCGGTTGTTTGCTTAAAGGAGTTGTTAAAGGTGTTTGCTCGACAGTTTGAGCAAGAGCAATCGAAGCAGATTCAGTTAATTGCTCAACCCCAGTAGGAAGAAATTTAGGAAACATAAGTTTTAGTTTACCAGCGATGGGTAACTGTCCTATAAAAATTGACGGATGAAAATAGGAAAGGGGAGCAAGGGGAAGAAAAGAGCTTTGGTGTTGAGAATAAAGCTATCAAAATTAATGGGACTAAGCTGATGTGCTGCTAATTTGTATAATGCAAAAGCATCAAAATATTGTATGTAAGTACTTAGGCAAAATTAATTGTGTATTTGTCATTGCGAGTGGAACGAAGTGAAACGAAGCAATCGTAAGGATTTGAGATGATCCACACCCTTCGGGTGAATGCTTCGCTGTCGCTCGCAATGACACAAATAATTTTGCACACCCACTTAGTGCGTTAGCGTTAGCGGAGCGTGTCTGATAGGACATAGCGTGTCCCGGAGGGACATGCATTTTAGTCGCTAATAGCATACAAATTAAATGCATAACAACTTAGTTGTAGTGGGAGCTTCTCGCTCCCTGGTGGTCGCAAGTACTTCACCACATTAAAAAGTTTTTAGCGGTAACATCTTCACCTTCTGATGCTACATATTTGGCGAAGACCGCGCAACTACGAGCCTATCAGAACTTATGTAGTCAAGCGCTACTCCCTACTCCCTCTGGATTTCACCGATTCTTTATATATTTATATATCCCATAACCTGTCTATGCCTTACGGTATAGGCATTTTAGACAATACATGTCTGATATTAATATTTATTGTTTCAGTGAATCGTTAGAAAATACATATATTTTTAGTTAAATAAAAAATACACTAATACTCCGTATAAATTCTGTGCGTAAAGCAAAACACGGTGCTGTCAAATTTGCTTGAATTATGGAGTATGTGTGAATGAGGCAAAGAATCAGTTGGGTTGATTGTTGGAAAGGTATTGCAACGGTATTAATTGTTTTTGGTCATGTCTTAGATTTTAATATTACCAAGTATGTTTTCTGGTTTCATATGCCGCTTTTTTTATTTATTAGTGGATATATGTACAAGGAAGAGCATAATTATTTATCTTTTTTTAAAAAGAATTTTCTCCGTTTAATTGTTCCCTATATCTCATTTTTAATATTATTTAGCATTCCTACTATCACAACATATATACATGGAATTTTTGTTAATAAACAGTTAGATTCGCTGTCTACATTAATTATTTTTGCCTTAAAGCAATTTTATGGTGGTGAAATGCTAGGTGATTGCTTTGCTTTATTTTGGCTTATCACCTGCTTGTTTTTCACTAAACAGCTTTATAACTTTATCTATACTAAGTTTGGAAGCGAAAAATGGTTGATGAATATCATTATGTTGGATGTTTATTGTTTAGCAACAATTGATTGTTTGCTTTTTAGAGATGTTGTTTTCCCTTGGAATATTGATATTGTCTTAATGGCACTTCCATTCTACTGGCTGGGACATATGGCATCTCAGCAATCAAATATTTTTAATTCTATAAAACTAATCTCAATTGCATTGTTTACGCTTTGTACAATGTTTGTGATAGATAAGTTCTCTTATCTTGAATTTACATTTGATATGAGAAATAAAATTTATGGAGTGCCAATAATCAACTTTATAACAGCAATCGCAGGTATTATAATTGTCCAGACTATTGCAAAAACTATAACTAAAACTAAATTCTTTGATAAGGTAATTTGTGAAATCGGAGGAGCATCAATGATTATCATCTATTTACATCAACCGATTCAGATAACTTTGCAAAAAGTACCATTTTTGAATGAAAGCACCATGCGCTTATTTGCTGCTTTGCTGATTCCATATTTAATTTACAAAGTTATAAGTAATTTTTCCGTGACTAGAAAATTTTTGTTAGGAGAATTCAAATCTGTATCAAATATTAAGTTGAAAGGTTATCAAATGTAGAGACTTAGTATTGCTACATTTTTATATCTATTTAATATTTGATTTAACGTTCTAATTATCGCAAAAATACGACCTAGGGAATTTCGGTTTTTACTACTGAACGATTTTTAGCAGAGTAATTACACTGTAGAAGTAAGCAAATATATAACTATATAAGCTTGCAATGAAATATATTGAATGATATCGAAGGTAATTATAATGTCTGAAAATACAGAAGTATTGCAAACTGCTGTTAATTCTAACGAAGAAGCAGGTAGTTCTCTAGAGACAGCTATATTCGACGCTCTTACAGAAGCACGTTCCACTTGTGAAGCAAACGGAAGCAATTCTAGTGAATGCGCTGTAGCTTGGGATATTGTAGAAGAATTGCAAGCCGAGAAATCCCATCAAAAGCAAGCAGCAAAAATCAAAAGCTCATTGGAAAACTACTGTGCTACCCATCCAAGTGCGCTTGAGTGTCGGGTATATGATATCTAAATCTAATGCTTTAAACTTGCAGCAGCGTCAGAAGTTATTTGCTTGATAGCTGCTAAATCAAGCTGTACAGTGTTGCTTTGACATCCCAACCATAAAAGATATTCGATGTTACCAGCAGGACCAGTTATGGGAGACCAAGTTAAACCTTTGTAATCCCACCCTAACTCTATAGCAGTTTGCAAAACTTGAAAGATTGCATCAGCTTGGTCATTCGGGTCACGTACAACCCCCTTTTTTCCAACTCGGTTTTTTCCAACTTCAAACTGCGGTTTTACCAGCAACAAAGCTTCACGAGGAGATTGTAAAAGTTGCCACAGGGCAGGTAAAACCTTATTCAAAGAAATAAACGATACATCTACCACAGTCAAATCAGGGAATTCCCTTTGATAAACCTCTCCTGTCTCAGATAGGGGAGGTAAGTTTTTTTTATTTTTTGATTTTTGATTTTTTTGATTATTTATAATTAATTCTCCCTCCCTCCCTCTCTCCCTCTCTCCCTCTCTCCCTCTTTGTCCGTACAATTCCTCCGGGGTCAAATGACGTAAATTAGTACGTTCGCGCAAAATCACCCGTTCATCATTTCGCAAACGCCAATCAACCTGTCCGTAACCGACATCAATACCGTAGACTAATTTAGCACCAGCCTGTAACAAACAATCAGTAAACCCACCAGTTGAAATCCCACCATCCAGACAAACACGTCCTTCCACAGAGATACTAAAATAATCCAAAGCCTTAGCTAACTTTTCCCCACCACGAGACACAAAACGCGACTTTTGCTTAACTCGAATTTCCGCCGCTACATTAACAGAAGTTCCCGCTTTATCCACCAGTTCATTATCAACCAACACCTCCCCAGCCTGAATTAACCGCTGCGCTTGCTGACGAGACGGAGATAAACCAAGTTCTACTAATAAAACATCAAGTCTTTGTTTCACATTGGTAATTGGTAATTGGTAGTTGGTAATTGGTAATTGGGCATGGGGAATTGGGTGCGGTGTCCGAGGTTAAAGAACAGGGGGTAGAATCAAATTTTTAACTCCTAACTCCTAACTCCTAACTCCTAACTATTCCCCATTCCCCATCTTAATTAAACGTCAGTTTCGCTCAACTCTTTTGTCATGTAGTCAAATGGTTCGTCTACAAAGCTGGTATCGGTAATACCAGCATCAGCGATTTGCTGTTTAACCATTTCCTTCATGATTTGGATACCCGCAACTGTAGGAGCAATGGGAACTCCTAAAGAATTGTAAGTTTCGCGTAGACCTTGCAATACTCGCTCGTCTAGCACGTCCATACTGCCAGCGACTAAAGCATAAGTTGCGTAGCGTAAGTAGTAATCCATGTCCCGCAAACAAGCCGCATAGCGACGAGTTGTATAAGCGTTTCCACCGGGACGAATTAATTCGGGCTGGTCTTCAAATAACTGGACACCAGCTTCTTTGACTATAAACGCTGCATTGGCATTGATAGCAGCAGCAGCTTGTATTCTTTGAGTGCCGCTTTCAAAATAAGATTTCAGCGAATCTACTGCATTTCTATCAAAATACCGTCCGGTAACGTCATAATTCTTAATTAAATTTGTTACGGCATCTTGCATTTTTATTATCCCCCAATCATTCCTATCTAAGAATTTAATATCAATTTGGCTTCAGTTATCGTAAAAGTGTATTTTATGTTAACTTAACCAAAATCTGGCAAAAAGCAATCCATACTACTTAAGGATTCTATGCCAAAGTTGACCCTCATAAGATGAACTTTTATTTTTGTATAGATGATTTAGAAAAAGGTTAACATTAACTTGATAATTGATTATCTGTAACAATTGATACAAAATTCTGAATTGTCTGTAATTAGGATATTTCAGGTGTGTCAAAGGTTGCCTTTAAAGTTTTTCTTCAAAAAATACTTTTAAGGGTGCCCTTCAAAAAGTGGTTCCAGCTTCTGAGGGTCAACAGAGTTTTGTCAATTTTTCAGCAATAATCCATTGCGTATCGGTATATAAGGAGTAACCATGACAACACCAAAAGAAGTCTTGAAAATGATTCAAGACAACAACATTCAGATGATTGATCTGAAATTCATCGATATGCCAGGAATTTGGCAGCATTTAACAATGTTCCAAGGCGAAATCGATGAAAGTTCTTTCACCGATGGTGTACCATTTGATGGTTCTAGTATTCGGGGTTGGAAAGCCATCAATGAGTCAGATATGGCAATGGTGCTAGATCCAAATACTGCTTGGATTGACCCCTTCATGAAAGAACCCACCCTGAGCATTACATGTAGTATTAAAGAACCCAGGACGGGTGAATGGTACGACCGCTGTCCTCGGGTAATTGCTCAGAAAGCGATTGATTATTTAAATTCAGTCGGTGTTGGTGATACAGCATTCTTTGGACCAGAAGCTGAATTCTTCATCTTTGATGATGTTCGTTTTGACCAAACTGCAAACGCAGGCTATTACTACGTCGATTCTGTAGAAGGTCGCTGGAATTCTGGTAAGGATGAAGGACCTAACCTCGGTTATAAGCCAAATTATAAAGGAGGTTATTTCCCAGTCTCTCCAACCGATACTTCTCAAGATATGCGGACGGAAATGCTGCTGACAATGGCAAAATGCGGCGTTCCTATCGAAAAACACCACCACGAAGTAGCTACCGGTGGTCAGTGCGAATTAGGTTTCCGTTTTGGTAAGTTAATCGAAGCAGCAGATTGGTTGATGACTTACAAGTACGTTATCAAAAACGTAGCTAAGAAATATGGTAAATCTGTTACTTTTATGCCGAAGCCAGTGTTCCAAGATAACGGCTCCGGTATGCATACTCACCAATCCATCTGGAAAGATGGTAAGCCTTTATTCGCTGGTGATAAGTATGCGGGAATGAGTGAAATGGGGCTTTACTACATTGGTGGAATCCTCAAGCATGCACCAGCATTGTTAGCATTCACCAATCCCAGCACCAACTCTTATAAGCGTTTGGTACCCGGTTACGAAGCACCGGTAAACTTGGCTTACTCTCAAGGTAACCGTTCTGCTTCGGTGCGTATTCCTCTTTCTGGTGACAATCCTAAAGCCAAGCGTTTAGAGTTCCGCTGTCCCGATGCAACTTGTAACCCCTATCTAGCCTTTGCTGCAATGCTTTGTGCTGGTTTAGATGGTATTAAAAACAAAATTGATCCCGGCGCACCTTTAGATAAGAATATCTACGAACTTTCTCCTGAAGAATTAGCTAAAGTTCCTTCTACACCAGGTTCTTTGGATTTAGCATTAGAAGCTCTCGAAAAAGACCACGAATTCTTAATCCAAGGTGGAGTATTCACCAAAGACTTCATTGAAAACTGGATTTCTTACAAGTTAGACACTGAAGTAAACCCCTTGCGTTTACGTCCTCACCCCTACGAATTTTCTCTTTATTACGATTGTTAATTTGGAATTTTTTGTGTAGATATCGGTAAAATCAAAAAATATAAAATAATAAGTATGAAACATTGATGAATGTGGTTTTTTTTTGGATTTTTAGGAGAAAGTAAGTATAATTCGTAATTCGTAATAGATTTTCTTATATAGCTCGGTTTATTTGTGCCGATTTATTTACTATTTCTTATTCCCTGTT
>CAKZYM010000923.1 GCA_937884685.1 uncultured Calothrix sp. | reverse complement strand
GGAGTTAGGAGTTAGGAGTTAAGAGTTAGGAGTTAGGAGTTAGGAGTACCTTCTATTCGTTACTTGCTACTTGCTACTTGCTACTTACTACTTTCTACTTTCTACTCGCTACTTGTTACTCTAAAAATCTCCCTTTCACGTTATCCTAAAAATTCTATTTTCTTCTTCAGCTTTTATACTTCATATTTCTCCTCACCGATTATCGGTATTTACTGATAAACTTAGTAATTCTACACACTATAGGCTCTAAAATTTGGCTTTCTTTGCATCAACTACTAATGTGGTAAACCGTAAATGTTTAACCCATCTAGAATCAAAGGTGTCGAGTGACCAATTATTTTAATCTATATAATCTTGCTTCAAGTATTTTTACTCAGCAAAAAGCCGATGAGATTTAAAATAAATGATAGGCTTTGAAGTCATAGGTTTTTGAAGCCAGTATGGCTGGAGTGTGTGGTTACTCGCCACAAATTGTTATTTTTTATTAACTAAATTGAGTTTTTTGTAATTTAAAGGTAGATATAAGTCGATGTTGCAGTCAAACTTTGATACTGAGAATCAGCGCCATAAATCTTTTGTTTCACCAGGTGCAAAGCCCCAGTACAATCCGGATAGACCCGGACAGGTAAAGCATATTTTTCTTGATTTAAGTTTGGATATACCAAGCCAAACTGTTCGCGGTACCTGTAAAATCACTCTAGCTCCTGTATGTAATGGTGTAGAGCGCTTATACTTTGATGCTGTAAATTTAAATATTGAGTCGGTTTTTATTGGAGAAGTTGCCCAAAAGTTTGATTATGATGGCGAGCATCTAGATATCGAACTTAATTCCCCAACTCAAATTAATCGACGACTTGACATAATTATCGCTTACTCGGTAGAAAAACCAACTCGCGGTATTTATTTTATTCAACCGGACGAGCATTATCCCGATAAACCGACTCAAGTTTGGACTCAGGGAGAAGACGAAGATTCGCGGTTTTGGTTTCCTTGCTTTGATTACCCAGGACAGTTATCAACTTCGGAAATTCGGGTAAAGGTTCCTAAACCTTTGAAGGTTGTTTCTAATGGTGAGTTAATAGACACGGAGGAAGATCCAGAAAATAAAGATAATCTTGTTTATCATTGGCTGCAAAAGCAGGTTCACCCAACCTATTTAATGACTCTTGCTGTAAGTGATTTTGCTGAGATTAGCGACCAATGGCATGATAAACCCGTTACTTATTATGTGGAGAAGGGACGGGAAGCAGATGCTCAACGCACTATGGGTAAAACTCCAGAAATGATGGAGTTTCTCAGCGAGAAGTATGCTTATTCTTATGCTTTCCCTAAATATGCTCAAGTCTGCGTTGATGACTTCATTTTTGGGGGGATGGAAAATACTTCTACTACGCTGCTAACTGATAGATGTCTGCTTGATGAGAAAGCTATTGTTGATAACCGCAATGCTGAAAGTTTAGTTGTTCATGAATTAGCCCATCAGTGGTTTGGAGATTTAGTAGTAATTAAACATTGGTCTCATGCTTGGGTTAAGGAAGGAATGGCAAGTTATTCCGAGGTGATGTGGACTGAGCGCGAATATGGTTCTCAAGAAGCAGATTATTATCGTTTGCAGCAAGCAAGACGCTATATAAATGAAGATAGCAGTCGCTACCGTCGTCCTATGGTAACTCATGTCTACCGAGAAGCTATCGAACTATACGACCGTCATATTTATGAGAAAGGCTCCTGTGTCTATCATATGATGAGGGCGCAGTTGGGAGAAGAGTTATTTTGGTCGGCTGTTGCTACGTTTGTTAACGATAATGCTCACCAAACTGTAGAGACAATTGACTTACTACGAGCAATTGAAAAAGCTACTGGTCGTAATTTGACGTTTCTTTTTGACCAATACGTTTACCGTGGT
The DNA here is from genome assembly GCA_937884685.1 of uncultured Calothrix sp. Lineage (GTDB taxonomy): Bacteria > Cyanobacteriota > Cyanobacteriia > Cyanobacteriales > Nostocaceae > Rivularia. The sequence goes on along the minus strand of CAKZYM010000923.1, from coordinate 6,739 downwards.
GGACATCCCGATTTTAAAGTTACTTATGCTTGGGATGGGGATGCTAATTTAGCCAAGGTGACTGTGGAACAAACTCAGGTAAATGGAAACGATAAAAACAAGGAGAGTTTCTTTGATCTAAGAGTTCCCATTGGTTTTGGCTACATCAATCAAGCTGATGAGTTGAAAGTTTTTACGGTAAGAGTTTCGGAGAAGGAGCAGAGCTTTTATTTTCCTCTAGAGAAAAAACCAGATTTTATTAGCTTTGATGTTGGGAATCACTACCTGAAAACCGTTACTTTAGAATATCCTATTCCCGAGTTGAAGGCTCAGTTACTCCACGATAAAAATCCCGTTTCGCGGATTTATGCTGCGGAAGCTCTAGCTAAAAAAAGCAGTTTGGAAGCTGTGAAAGCACTATCCGAATCGCTGAAAAATGATGGTTTTTGGGGTGTACGTGTAGAAGTTACAAAACAGTTAGCTTCGGTTCAGTTAGACCAAGTTTTTGATGTTTTGGTTGGTTATTTGTCTGATGAAAATCCTTTCGTGCGAAGAACTGTAGCGCAAGCGCTTGGTAAAATTAAGACTAATTCTAGCTACGAAGCTTTGAAGAAATTATCTCAAACTGGTGATGCTAGCTATTATGTGGAAGCTGCTGCTGCTACTTCTATAGGTTCGATTGCTGCAACTGTGGGAGAAGACAAACCAGATGAGGCAGAAGTAATAAAGCTGTTTGAGAATATTTTACAATCAAAAGCTGGCTGGAATGAAGTAGTGCGAAATGGTGCTATAGCGGGTTTAGCTGAATTAAAAACCTCGGAGGCTGCTTTAAATTTAATTTTGAATTATACCAAATTAGGCGTTCCGCAACCTCTACGTTTGGGCGCAATTCGCGCTTTAGGAAAAATTTCTACCGGTCAAAGTAGTCCTAATTTAGAAAGAATTTTGGAGAGGTTGAGCAAGATTTCTCAAGAAACTTTCTTCTTAACTCAAATTGCTGTAGCAAGTTCGCTCGGACAGATGGAAGATAAAAAAGCTGTGGGAATTTTGCGTACTTTAGCCGAACAAACTCCTGATGGTCGGGTGCGTCGTTTTGCTGAGGAGCAAGTTGAGCAAGTGGTTCAGAAAACTTCTTCTAATGGTGCGGTTAATGATTTACGTTCGGAACTTGAAGAACTTAAAAAACAAAATCAGCAACTTAGAAGTCGTTTGGAAAGTTTAGAAGCAAAATCAAAGATGCAATAAACAGCGCAAACAATCTTTTATATCAAGTGGGGTGAATTGCGGATAAAAAATTATTTGTAATTAGGCTACTCTGCAAAAAAATGTATGATAGCTTAACTTATGAAGCAATTTTAGAAGTATTCGCCGAAACTTGATATAAAAAATTAATTTGAGAAAGTCTTATAATTGCATTTTATCGTCATATTTGGGAAGGATTATAATTAGTAGCTAGTTTAATTATTTAAGAGTTTTAATTCTAATTATTTATTAGTCATAATATCTTCTGTCTATTAGCTGTATAGCAGATAAAAATAATTCAACAACTTTAGAAATTGTCCAATTATCACAATACCCTGCTGGTAGGTCACACTAACCCTATTCTTACCTTAATAATTAGTCGAAGCATCACAGCAACGGCAATAATACCCGAAGTTAATCTACACCGGATTTTGCCTCCCCTACAAGAAAAATGTGCCGCTTGGGTAAGTCCTAAACTTCTAATTACTCAGCCAAGTTTGGGTAAACAATCACTAAGATGGTAAGTATAAAAACTTTTATCTAATTAAATCATTTTAATTTGCTGTTTTATTTTGCATGCTCGCTATTTACTGATATCTTCAGATGCAAGTTTGATTTTGATTTTTTATGATCAAATAATTTTTACCCTTATCTGTTAAAGCCTTATGATTGTTACCTACCTATTTATCTCAAGTACTTTTGTCTTATTAGCTTAAATGTGTTGAATCCCATTGGGGTTTTTACGGAATTTTATATTAAGATATTATAAAGCTTGAGCCTTCGGGGTTATATGCTTTGTACCTTACCCTACAAAAATATCGTATGCAAACTAAAGCTTGATATTATTAGGATGTAATTTATACATAATGCGTGAAAGTTGGGTGAAGATTGACTCAGCTTCAGTGACTTTGAAGTTCATTAATATTACGATTTTAATAGTGTGATAAATTTTCTATGCACAAATAGTGTTCAGTTTGCGTACCGTAGCAGTTGAGATAAATATTCGTACCCTAATTAATAAAGGATTGCTGAAATTACCCTTAAAATTGAGTTTTCAAAATTGATTAATAAAAAGGTTGAAAGTACTGCTATGGTCAGAGTTAATTTTTTGCTAGATATACTATTTTTAAATGACAAGAGCGCTTAGCGATAAGCACTGTTGCCGCATAGTTAAAAGAATAATTGGCACGCCTAATATTCGAGATGCAGGGTGGTTTGAAATGCGTAAGCCTGTTTTAACAATTTTTTACCAATACAATCCTTGGAAAAGTACAATTGGAGGAATACAGACATTAATCAATACTTTTATCAAGTATGCTCCTTCAAGTTTTGAGGTTAGGCTTGTTGGAACCGCAGATAATAAAAATGCCACTTTAGGTAGATGGCATAAAAGAGAATTTGCGGGCAAAGAAATTAATTTTCTGCCTTTATTTGTAGTAGAAGATGATAATGTTAGAGGCTTAGTACCAACGACGGTTAAATACACTGCGGCGATGATTGGACGCTGCTATGCCTCTGATTTTATGCACTTTTACAGGTTAGAGCCAACTTTAGCCACTTTCGGATGGAAAGGGGAAAAAACCCTATTTATCCAGAACGATATAGAAAAGCAGATGAAATCTGCAAATGATAAAAATGCTATTCTATGGCGACGTTTACCCGCAGCTTACTTTGCTTTAGAACGCGCTTTGGTTGGACAGTTCGACCATATTTATTCCTGTAATAGCGATTCCTTGGAGCTTTACCAACAGCGTTATCCCGATATATCCGACAGAGTAAGCTTGTTAAACAATACTTTTGATGAACAAGTTTTTTATTCAGTTTCTCGCGAGCAACGGGATTATCAAAGATGCCAATTAGCTAAAAAATTGAATCTAGACGAAAATACACGGTTTGTCTTATTTGCTGGAAGGTTGCATCCGCAAAAAGATCCGTTATTGCTAATACGTTCTATTAAAGCGCTAGATGAGCCGAACATTCATTTATTAATTGCAGGAGAGGGAGAATTAACAGCTACAGTACGTAATGAAATTAATTCTTTGGGTATTGAAAATCGAGTCACGATGTTGGGAATAGTTCAACAACAAGAATTATCCGACTTACACCGTGCTTGCAATGCTCTTGTTTTAACCAGTGCTTTTGAAGGATTACCGTTTGTAGTTTTAGAAGCTCTTGCTTGTGGAACTCCTATCGTTACCACCGAAGCGGGAGAAACTCCTTCATTGCTATCCGAAAATAGTGGTGTTATTTGTTCGCAACGAACAACCAAATGTATAGCTAGCGCTTTAACTCAAGTGGTTATGCATCCAGAAAATTATCCAGTTGAAGCATGCGTTAAAGTTGCGACCCCTTATGCAGCAAGCACTGTAGTTAATCAAGTTTTCCAAAACATGTGGCAGCGTTGGGAGCAACGCTTAAAGCAATCTGTTAACACGCAGCCAGTTATAAACCTCAATTGAGAGCAAACACGGGCAGAAAATGAAAATTGCTGTAATTGGTGCAAAAGGTCTACCTCCCAGACAGGGTGGCATTGAACATTATTGCGCGGAAGTGTTTCCCCGCATGGTCGCTCAAGGTCATAGTGTAGATTTGTTTGCTCGTTCTTCCTATACTGACAGTTCTTGGCTAGAGAACTATGATTTTGAGGGCGTGAAAGTTATTTCTTTACCAGATGTACGCATGAGAGGTGTAGATGCTTTTGTTACATCTGCGCTAGGTGCATTAGCTACTACTGGTACAAAGTACGACATCATACATTTTCAGGCTCTCGGTCCATCTTTATTCACAAGCTTATCGAAAATTACAACAAATTCAAAAATCGTTGTCACCTGCCATGGATTGGACTGGCAGCGAGCTAAATGGGGTAATTTTTCGACTCGCATGATTCAAATGGGCGAACAAACAGCAGTTCGTTGTGCCCACGAAATAATTGCCGTCTCCGATGCGCTTAAGACGTATTTTTTACAAACTTACGGTAGAGACGTTGTGTATATTCCTACTGCTCCGGCTAGTTATGCAAGGTCAGACCCGGATTTTGCTTATGGTAGCAAGTTGGGACTTGAGCGAGGAAGATATATATTATTCCTGGGTAGATTGGTTCCTGAAAAACGTCCCGACTTACTTGTAGAAGCCTTCAGAACTTTAAAGCCAAAAAATTGGAAGCTTGTTTTGGCTGGAGGTGTAAGCAATACAAAATCTTTTACTTCAGAATTATTGGAGAAAGTCGCAGACAACCGCAATATATTATTTGCAGGGGAACTCAGAGGAGCGCGTTTAGCCGAGATAGTCCGGGGGGCTGGATTATTTGTACTACCGTCGGATGTCGAAGGATTACCGATGGCAATGTTGGAAGCAATGCGCGAAGGTATTCCCATATTGGCAAGCAACATTCCACCCCATCAACAATTGATTGGAGGAGGAAGAGGTCGGCTTTTTAAAGCTGGTTCTTTGGAGTCTTGCATTCAGGAATTATCTTGGGCTACCGAAAACTTAAGCCATATGGAAGTAATGGCTCAAAACGCCGAAAAATACGTAAGGCTTAACTATAGTTGGGACTACATTGCTAATGAAACCTTGAAACTATATAAAACTCTATCATCACCGTCTTCCCGTGTTGAATTAGAAGCGGACAAAAAAGGATTTGCAGGAGTTTTTAAAGATTAGGGAATTAGGAGTTAGGAGTTAGGAGTTAGGAGTTAGGAGTTAGGAGTTAAGAGTTAGGAATTAATTTTCTTCCCCCTCTACCCACTCTTCCCCTTCTTCCCCCTCTAATAGTCTTCCATTTTGCTTCCATAGAAACTTTATTCAAAAAGGTATAGGAATGGAGAAAGGTATTTCATCTTTGCTAAAGGTTGTCATGCGACGAGGTTTGCCTGCGGGTGCAACTTTTGTTGCAGTTATAGGTGGGGCTTTTACTTATCTCACCGTTACACCACGTGTTTATGAAACGTCTGCACGGCTAATGCTTGATGAACAACAGACCAGTGTTTCTGAACTGGGTAGAGATTTAAGTCAAGTTGCAAATAGTACTCCAGGTGGTCCTAGTCCTCTGGCCGACCAAGCAGAATTGGTGAAATCTCAACGAGTTTTAGAAAAAGCTATTGAAATATTTAATTCTCAATATAAAGCTGAACCAGAACAGAATTTTGGTAAAGACGGGCTGACTTCTGAATATTTGCGTAAAAATTTGAGCGTCAAAATAGTCCCTGCAACTAATATTCTGCAACTGACTTATGAAAATAAAGACCCCGCTCTAGCTGCTAAACTGCTTAATTCTGTATCGAGGGCGATGGTTAATTATGATATTAAAGCTATTAGTTCTGAAGCAACAAAAATAAAAGAATTTTTGGAGAATAAACAACTTCCTATTGCTAGGAAGAAACTGCGAGAAGCTGAAGCTACTGAGAGTCGATACAGACAAGCTAGCGGTATAGTTTCGTTCGCAGAACAGACTGAATCTTTGGTGGAAAATTTAGCATCCCTCGAAGAGCAAGAAAGAAGCTTGAGTGCTTCGCTTCAACAAGTGCGATCGCAAGAAAATTCCCTAAGAGAAATTACAGATGCGAATAGCTTAAGAAGTGCTTATTCTTCGATTCGCAGCGGTTCGGATGAAGAATTAGTCAAAATGCGAAGTGCTTTAGCAGAACTAGAACGTCAATTTATAGAAGCACGTTTAAAGTTTACTTTCAATCATCCTCAAGTAATGGAGTTAGCCCAGAAACGAGATGCTTTTCGTCAGATGTACGAGCAACAGTTAGCGAATGTTTCGTCAAATCAAGCTGCTGGTGCGAATATAGCTTCAGATGAAATTTCTCAAGAGCTAACTTCCAAGTTAATTACAAATGAAATCGAGGGTTTAGCTATAGAAAGAAAATTAGCAACCGTTCGGTCGCAAATCGCTGACTTAAAAACTCGTGTAGCTCAACTACCAATTAAACAGCAACCTTTAACAGCACTCGTCCGACAAAGGGAAGAAGCTGCTTCAACTTTGAAATTTTTGCAAAGCAAGTTAGAAGAAGCAAGACTTGCTCAAGCTCAAAAGGTAAGTAATATCCGGATAATTGAGTCAGCTAAAGTTCCTGAATCGCCATCTTCTCCTAAAAAAGCTGTAGTCTTAGCACTTGCTACAGTTTTTGGAGGTATTTTAGCCACTGGCATTATTTTACTATTAGAATTGATGGATAATACCCTTAGAGATGGTAGAGAAGCCGAGGAATTGCTCAACTTACCGTTACTCGGAGTATTACCAAGATTACCAGCAAAAGCTTTAGTCTTAGAACCATCAGACAGATTTTTAGACGAGGTTGGGTTGGTGGAGCCTTATCGAATGCTATTTAAAACTTTAGAATTTCGCAGTGACGATAAGTTGCGAAAAATAGTGGTCAGCAGCACCATCTCTGGGGAAGGTAAATCGGTAGTAGTTTCTCACTTAGCAGCAGTTTCGGCAATGCTGTCTCGAAAAACACTGGTGATTGACGCAGATTTACGCAGACCAGTTCAGCATACTCTGTTTAATTTA